>JAJCYX010000305.1 GCA_029262715.1 Chloroflexota bacterium | reverse complement strand
CGATGAGCGTGCGGCGGGAAACGAAAGTGGGTGATCTTCAGGGATGAGACCGCGTGATATCGGTGCTGTGTAGAACGGCATGCCAGTGCGGTCGACGAACTCTCGCATCTCCTCCCAGGCCTGGGACCACCACACGCCACCGCCAGCCAGCATCACCGGACGCGTCGATTCACGGATTAGCTTGACCGTTTCTCGGATCAGGTCCTGGTCTCCTGCCGGTCGAGAGCGCGTCACCGCACGAGAAGGTGTTGGAGCCTCTGCCTCATCGACTTCTCGATACAGCACGTCTTCGTTGCAGTCGACGTAAACAGGACCGGGTCTGCCAGTTGTGGCGATTCGGAATGCCGTTGAGATATGCTCCGGGTAGCGGGCCGTATCCGTGGGCCTCATGACCGCTTTACTGACCGGCTCGAAGATGCCGACCTGATCAACTTCCTGGAATCCATCCCGTCCAAAATCTGAGATTGGCCCTGCGCCGCCGAGGGTGACCATCGGAGCGCCATCGACGAAGGCGTTGTACTGGCCAGTGAGCAGGTTGAGCGTACCCGGACCGGACGCTGCGGTGGTGACACCGGGCTTGCCAGTCACGCGGGCATAAGCGTGCGCTGCCATTGCAGCCGCTTGCTCATGACGGAAATCGACCGCCTTGATTCCCATGTCCTCGGAGTTATTGATGATCTCGTAGTTGGGACCACCCATAAGATAAAAGAGATGGTCAACGCCCTCTTCTTTGAGAGTGCGTGCAACGAGGTAGCTTCCGTCTACTTTTGGCATTTGTTTGTCCGTGTATTTCGCTATATTTAAAGGACGACCATTGTCGAATTAGCGATCGTTTAACAACTGGCAGGAATGCAGTTTAGGTCGAAGATATCGAGCCTGAGCGATCATACATGTTGTGAGCACAACAGCACTCGACGAACCTAGCGATTTCGCGTCAGCCATTGTCGATGACTGGTTTCGACAGGTTTCCTGAG
Organism: Chloroflexota bacterium; assembly: GCA_029262715.1. Taxonomy (GTDB): domain Bacteria; phylum Chloroflexota; class Dehalococcoidia; order Lucifugimonadales; family Lucifugimonadaceae; genus JAJCYX01. The sequence goes on along the minus strand of JAJCYX010000305.1, from coordinate 4,113 downwards.
TCGGCTGGTCGCCGGGCCGGCCGGATCGGTTCCCGCCAGTTTCGCCGCCTCTGTCGCAAGAAGCACGCCACCGGCAAAGTCATCCAACGAAATGTATTCAGGCGCTATCGTGTTGCCCGGCCCTGCGTTGTGCCACGCGCCAAGCGGGTAAGCCATCCCTGTGACCTGGTAACCGTGGGCAGCAAAAGCGCTCGCCTCGCACCCGCCCGCGCCCATCAACTGGCGCTGACACTTGAAGCCTTCGTCTTCAGCAAGCAGGTTTGCCCTGGCCTTAACGAGATACGCCTCCGCAGCATTGTCGAACGTGGTTGCCCGGTCGCCTGTACGAATCACAGGCCCGTCACCCTGTTGCGCTCCTGGCAAAGCAAGGCTTGTTTCGACCGATACGACAACTGTGTCCCGGGGCAGCAACGAGTCTTCAGCCGCCAGAAGTGCGCCGACCAATCCCACCTCTTCAGCGCGGGTGAACAGGCCATACACAGCGCCAGCTGCATCGAACTCCGCTGCGGCGGCCATCACAGCCGTGATGGTTGCGCAACCTGCCAGATCGTCCGCTGCTCGCATGCGAATCTGGCCGTCACCCAGATCAAAGTCCGGCAGATCGAAAACGACCGGGACCGGCAGGTAAGGCAACGGTTCATCGAACTGAATCAGAACTGACCGTTCATCCGCACCGTCTGCCCTGCCGATGATTTCACCCTTGATGCGCTCAGTCCTGAATCGTCCTAGTTCAGCCTCATCCCGGTCCTGGACAACTGCGATCACGGGTGCGCCTGACTGCTCTGCCCACGGCGGTACGCCTCCTAAAACGCGGGCCGTTACACGGTCACCTTCCTCTGAGACCGCTTCGAAACCAGGGTGATCCATGTGCGCCACAAACGCCAGACCACGTGCGCCGGGCTCTGATCCCGGGCGAGAAACCAGCACGTTCCCCCAGATATCAGACTGGACATCAAGACCTAGAGACTCGCACCGGGATGTCAGGTAAGCGGCTGCACTGTCCTCGTAGTAGGAAGTCGTCGGCAACCTGCCAAGTTGACTGAGTGTTGTTAGGGCGATCTCGCGAAGTTCAGAGTTGTTCATGAAGACCTGTTTATGGAATCAGATTGCAATGCCGGTGATGTAGTAGCCGGAGCCTCCGGTGGTGTCGGCAGAATAACGCCGGGTGCCCGACTCGAATCCAGCGTCACGCATGGTATGCAACCACGTCTCAAGCGGGAATAAGCCGTGCAGGTGCCGGTCTTCCTCGACCTTCACCGAGCCGTCTGGCTGAGGAATGAAAAAATTGAAGATAAGTTCGATCTGAGTGTCGGTTGGATCAGGGTCATGCACATACTCCGAGTACGACAACTCGGCTGCTTTGCCAAGCTTGCAGGACAGGTTGGGGATGGCGGTAATGCCGTTGATCCAGTCTGGTCCGGCGATGAACACCCCGCCGGGCTCAAGATGTGCGCGGGCTGTTTCAAAGGTCTGCCGCAGATCGTCCTGCGTGAGCATGTAGGAGATGGCATCGAGAATGATCACCGCATCGAATGTGCGATCGAGCCGCATCGACCGCATGTCGCCTACGATGTGTTCCACAGAAGGATTGACCTGCCGCGACATATCGAGCATTCCCGGTGAGGAGTCGGTCGCAACGGCATCAATGAAGTCGGTCATGTGAGACAGGCTGTTGCCGCCGCCGACACCCATCTCCAGCACCGCGGGCCTGTACGGTTCCGGTGATCCGTGGAGCAGATCGAATATTACTTCACGCAGTTCGGCTGCTTCCTCTGCATAGTCCTCGGGCGCGCTGATCTGCTGCCAGAGGTGTGCAAATTCGCCATACATTCGGTATTCAGGTGGGTCAGCGGTCATTCGGTCAAGTGTACGCGGGGTCCATTGAGCGTGCAGCGCTTCCGATGCTCCAGCCCAATCAGAAAACGTTGGGTAGAATGCCGACTGCTTTCACTTTGTTCAGCATCCCTTTGGGCATGTTTGCTTGGAACCAATCTTCAGTCCACATAGATTCAGGTTCGGCCTCGCAGTGGGCGGAATAGTGATGCGCGGCGACGCAGTGCTGCTTGTACACGATTACGAGAGGTCCAAATTAGATTTTTGGTTGCTCCCGGGTGGCGGTCTCGAAGAAGGCGAATCCCTGGACCAGTGTGCAGAGCGTGAGGTTCGGGAAGAGACCGGACTGGTAGTCAAAGCGGAGCGGTTGCTCTATATCGAAGAGTTCATCGAAGACGCAGGGCAGACGGCGAAGCTCTGGTTTCTTTGCAGCGAAGATGGCACACAGGAGATCGTGGTAGATAATCCTGATCTGAATGAGCAGATCGTGGACGCGCGGTTCCTCAACAGGAACGAAATACAAAACAAAACAGTCTATCCGGAAATCCTGAAGAATCGATTCTGGAACGACCGTGAAGCGGGATTTCCACAGGTCGAGTTGCTTGGCCCGTGGGATCTGCGAACAAGTAGCACTCAGTAAGTGAATCGCGCTGCGATTTAGACAAGACTTGAGAGGACTAGATCGGTATGCCGAATGTACTTGTGGTATCGGGTCCGGCACTACCGCTGCTTGATATGGCGGAGGATATGAAGCCTGCAGGTTGGGACCTAAACATAGTTACGTCTGAGAACTCGACTGATGAAGTGGAGTTTGGGGCGTCGAAGGCAGATTTTGTGCTGGTGTTCGGCCACGGAGTCTCAGATGACGCCTTACGTGCTGGAAAGAACCTGAAGCTTGTGCAGCTTTGTTCTGCCGGATTCGACGGTGTGAACACAGTGCTTGCCGGTGAGCTAGGCATTCCTGTAGCCAACAACGGGGGAGCGAACGCAATTCCGGTTGCAGAGTGGGCCGTGACCATGATGCTGAGTACACTCAGACACGCTGTTATTGCCGACCAGGACACGCGTGCAGGCGGTTGGATGCGGCCTGAACTCGATGGACGAGACACATGGGAACTGTTCGGCAAAACGGTCGGCATCATAGGCGCAGGGAGAATCGGCTCCACTGTCGCAAGGTTGCTCCGAGGCTTCGAGTCCACAACGCTCTATACAGATCCGGTGCGGAGCGAGCGGGCCGAAGGGTTTGGCGCAAAGCGGGTGGAGTTGGACGAACTTCTCAGCGAGTCAGATATCGTGACGCTGCATACTCCTTTGGACTCAGGGACAAGAGGCATCATCGGGCGCCGGGAACTTGGCTTGATGAAGTCGACAGCAGTTCTCATCAACACATGCCGTGGACCTGTTGTGAATGAGTTGGAGTTGACCGATGCCCTACGGAACAGGCAAATCTGGGCCGCCGGGCTCGATGTGTTTGAGCAGGAACCGGTCGATCCGACAAATCCTCTGTTGAAAATGGACAACGTCATGGTCGGACCGCATGTTGCAGGCAAGAGCCAGGAAAGCTACCCGAGAAGGGTAAAGTTCGCATTCGAGAATATGCAGAGAGTCTGGGATGGCGGGAAGCCTGAGAGCCTGGTTGGGATGTAGTTCGGCCGAACCGCATCGAAGCAAACGTATATCAGTTCGAAATTCGTGAAAGGCAAATGATGGCAGACAGCAACATAAAAGTCCTCTACCTCGGACCTCGGCGATCGATCGCTCACAGCGGTGCAAATACCGATCAGCAATCGAGCGGCGTAACGGCGGTTGGTGGCGAGTTCATACGCTACGAGGGCGAATCTGACGGTGAACTGATCGAGGCGCTAAAGGATGTCGATGTTGCGATCAACCAGGGACACGGATTCAAGCCTGAGTTCTTCCAGCACATGGGAAACAACGGGCGCTGCAAGGGGCTCGTCTCGTTTGGTCACGGCTACGATGCGATGGACCTTCAGTCTGCTGTCGACAACGGCGTAATTCTGGCCAACACCGCGTCTTTCGGTACTGAAGAGGTCTCGAACCACACCATCATGATGCTGCTCGTCTGCTCACGAAAATTCGTGCTGCATGACAAGCAGACGAAGAGCGGCACATGGTCCCGTGAGCACCTGCCCCCAATGGGGCACATCTCAGGGCAGACGCTCGGGATAATCGGTCTCGGAAACATTGGCCGCGCGGTTGCACGAAAAGCACGAGCGTTCGGTCTTGAAGTTATCGGCTACGACCCGTTTGTCTCGTCAT
>JAJCYX010000304.1 GCA_029262715.1 Chloroflexota bacterium | reverse complement strand
GCTGTCCGGGGAATCGAGAATCGCTGCGAGGGTTTCGCCCTCATCATTGGTGAACTGGACCCGCTCGGATGCCATAGGTTCTCTTCCTGTGCCGATTGGTGCTATTCGTGAAGCATGTGCGAAATCGCCTGCCAACACACTATGATGCAGTCACGTGTGAATTCGTTGACTCTACACCGGCATTACTTCGCTATGTGTAGCGCTCAGAACAACCTGAAAATTGAGATCATTTACTGACTAAAGCGAGTCGGCTAAAACATGACTATCCAGTCCATCTATCACACCGGCTTCGTAGTCCGTGACCTTGAGCGTTCACTTGAGTTCTACACGGTATTTCTTGGAATGAGCATTGAGCGAGGCCCGGCAGAGTCGGACAGCTCGTGGCTGGCGGAGGTCGTCGGATATCCGTCTGTGCGCATGAAGATGGCGTATGTCGGCGTAGGCGACGGCCATTCGATTGAGCTGATTGAGTACATCGAGCCGTTTGGAACGCCTCAGCCGGGCTTGAGTGATCGCAACCGCCCCGGCTCAGCGCATGCTGCGATGGTCGTTGACGATGTTTCCGAGTGGCGAACGCGGCTCGAGACGAGGCGAATCACCGTGTTCGGACCTCGTGATGTGCGTGATCTCGAGTATCCGTGGGCAAGGCTTGCGATCTACTTCCAAGACCCGGACGGCAACTGGCTGGAGATGGTTGAGCGCCACCCTCGCCCAGAGGGTTCAACCGAGAACTGAGCGATCGTCAGGCAGCCTGGGCCACAGGGATGGCGGTGTCATCAACGGATTCGGCGGTGCTGCGGCGCAGTTCGGGGAACAGGAAAACAACCGTTAGCAATACGACTGTTCCGGCGATAGTGAAAACGCGAACAGCGTCCTGAATTCCGATCACATCTGCAAGTTGCCCGACAGCCAGCGAGCCGAGCGGGAACATTCCCATAGCAAGGATCTGTAGCCCTACGACTCGCCCTCTAACCCGATCTGGTGTGGCGGTCAGCACAAGCGTGTTGTGCATGATTCCGAACACCATGGTAAGGACGCCGAGGAACATAAGCGCTACGAACCCAAGCAGCGCGAACCCTACGAACGAGAAGGCGAAGGCGCCGATGTGTTGTGCCAGGGCGCCCACGACGACGTACAGACCGGGACGCCGCACTCTCTTGCCGTATTTCACCAGCACAACGGATGTGATCAGCGAGCCGAGACCCTGCGCTGATATCAGAAGACCGAACATGAGCGGCCCGGCTCCGTATACGTCCGCTGCGAACACGGCGGCCATCGACTCGAACGTATAGCCGGTGAAGTTGTTCACTCCCACAATGATCAGTCCGCCAAGGATCAGTCTGTTCTTGCGGCTGTAGTGGAATCCGTACAGGAGCGACTTAAGAACTGGCTCCTTGCCTTCTGCCATCTCCCTGTGGAACAGGATTGGCAGATTGCGCAGCAGTATCACGTTCATGCCGAATACAAGAGCGATGACGAAGTACAGGTACTCGGCGGGTATCGCAGCAACGATGATTCCTCCGACGTTGGCTCCGAGGAACCATGCGACGTTAAGTGAGATCATGTCGAGAGCCAGGGCCGCTGTGATGTTTTTCGGCCCAACGACTGCGCTTATGTATGGCCTGCGAGCCGATATTTCGAACATGAACAGCACGCCGTTCACGAACGTGTATAGATACAGGTGCCACAACTGGACTTCGCCGAACAACAAAACCAGAGCGAGCATCAGTGCCGTAATGCCGATGCTTGCCTGCGTGACCCTTAGTATGCGAATACGCGGGACGCGGTCTGCGATCAGCCCTACGAATGGGCCGAACAGGAAGAAGGAGACAAAACGGAGGAAGATGAGTGTGCCAACGGCTGCCACATCGTCCGTCCGCTGGACAACAAGCCACGCGATGACGGTGAAGTCGGTGAATCGTGCTATGTACGCTCCGGTGCCTGTCAGCCACACTCTCTGGAATGCAGGATGCTGTAGTGACCGCGGCGCGTGCTTGATAAGCCGATTATTGTGCCGGGCGCGACTATGTACGCCGCGGCCAGGCCGCAAGGGAGCGACTACTGGGTTCGAGTCGGCAATTGGAGGGTTATCGACGCTGCTGTGTGCAGTTCGATGCACCCACTGTCGCCAGGCGACCATCTCGGTGATGCTCTGTGCTCGGTCCAACTCCGGTTAGTGACGGCAGGTCCATGACGGCGCACTGCCCCAACACTCTGGTCTACCCGGTGACACGATGCCTGTAACTATTCTCCGCCCTCAATGTGAAAAAATATATGCGGAATTAGATGACTTCGAACTAAGTATGAGCCTGTAGAGACATTTATTCGTATTGAGTTGAAGAATGGATTCGATTTTCCAGAAAATAAAGAATCGGCTCAGGCGCGGCCGCATGAGCAGACCCGAACGCGCGCTTGAACTATACGCGGAAGCTGTTCGCCTCACTGAATCGGGACACCAGAAGCAGGCGGTCGAGAAGTTTTCTGCTGCGATAAAGCTGTCTCCGAGTACTGGCAAGCTGTTTCATCACCGGGGTGCGGCATTTGCCGAGATGGGCAGCTTGGATGCAGCAGTTTTCGACTACGACACGGCTGTGCGCCTGAATCCTTCATATCCAGACACGTATCTCGATCGCGGGAACGTGAGGCACGCGATGAATGAGCCTGCGAAGGCTGCGAAGGACTATTCCGAGGCGATCAGGCTGAGGCCGGACTGGGCCGAAGCGTATGCAAACCGCGCTGTAGTTCATGCTGAACTGGGCGATGCTGCTGCATCGGATGAGGACACTCGGAACGCGCTGAAGCTGGGAGTTGATGCGGATGCGCTGAACGAGATGATCTCGGCGGCGCGTGAAGGGTCACACGGGGAGTAGGGCATAGCCGATCAGCGAAACGGGCAACTCTGTGTTCTAAGTGGAAGCTCTGTCCTCTATGCCACCGTTCATAGCCCAGTTTGGGTAGCGGTTCTCCATCTTCGCTCCAGGTATGGGAGCTCCAAGCGGCTGTGGTGGCTGCTGAAATGGCGCAGGGAGACCGACCAGCCCACTACACGCATACTCCATGCCGAGAGCACGGAGGTTCCTGGATGACGGGACGTTCCACGCCGCGGCATTGGCGTAGACAAGGTGGCCATTGTCGAGCACCCAGTTTCCGGCTGCACTGACAACGGCAGAGCCAAGTTGATTGCCTCGTGCGGCCTGTAAGACATCTACGCCGATCTCCCAGATGTCATTCCCGTGATCTACCACAGTCGCAAGCGCCTGCAACTCGGTCTCGTCGTACACCCCAAATGCAGTCAGAACGTTGCTGCTGGCGCAGTGCCAGAAAATCTCAAAATCAACATCCCCAAACTGGTTATTTGAAAGCAATTCAGGCCGGTTGTCGTTCACCGGACTCCACATGCTCCTGTCTGCTACATAGCTTGGAATCGGTCCCCAGACACCGGTTCCCTGTTCTGGAGAGTTCCGGGCTGGAACTGTGAGAGTTATTCGGCTTAAGTCGTAGCAGCCGAGCGGCGAGAACAGTAAGTCCGGATGAAGCTCTTCCGCCAGCGTCCGAACGCGGTCGATCCATTCAGGACGGCAGGAGATATTCACAGCCATTCCTGTCCGTATCGCAACCAGCGGCTCACTCTTCTCAGGATCTCGTTCACTGATGCTGACCCTGGGCCAGCCGAGGCCGTACTCCGCGGGTCGTCCCAGCGTATCGTCTATTCCGGGCATCGCCAGTGATAAGGCTTTGCTGTCCATGTTCCAGCTCCCGTCAGAAGGGTATTCCATACGCCGTACGCATGCCTGGCGGCCGTCTGGCCCCAGTCGTTCCTAAGTGTGCAATAATGCCGCCACTCGAACAGTACCGGCATCAGAAGATGCGACTCACACAACCTTCGCCGGTACACAGGAGGTCCGCTATGCCAGTTGCTGCTATTGCCGATGCGGGTCCGATTACGGTGAGACGGCTCCAGCGAGATGACGCCGATGCGGTGCGTGAGCTCGATTCACTGATCCTCGGCGAGGACCGCTCATCTACCTGGGATGAGTACATCGATCGATTTCTCGCCTTTTCACGCCTTGGAACCCAGGCGTTGCCATGGTCCGGTTCCCAGGTGGCCGAGGTTGAGAACGGCGTTGTCGGGTTTCTGCTTGCAGAGCGTCAGAGTTCCGGCTATGGGCTGCCGCCGGGCCTGCGCATCGTGGCTGTTGCCGTTCACCCTGACTTCAGGAAACAGGGTGTTGGGCGAAAGCTTGTGGAAGCGCTCCGGGTAGATTCCAAGCGACAGGGCATCAAGCACATCTACTCAGTTCTGCACAACAGTGATGAACGGGATGCCGAGTTCCTGGAAGGCTGCGGTTTTGCGCCTGCTGAGGTGAAGGTGTTCGTCGCCGAGGCATAGTGCAGGCGAATAGCGGCCACAGGCGGCAGGCTGAACACGGGTGTCTTCGATGCTGCGCGGGATCGCGCGTTCACCCTGCATCGACCCCAACAAGTTGAATATTCAACATTCTGCACCCGAAGCGCGCCTCTGTTCATCAAAGATAGTTGCTGCTACAATTAAATCTCATTCGCTGAGCGTCATGCCACCTGGCTCGCGTCTATCAGAACGGAAATACGATAATGCCTGCTGTCACAGTTGAAAATATTCTTGCATTGCCTCGAGTCGAACGACCGGCAATCGACTCAGTTGAGCGTCCCGTGCGGTCAGTCACCACGGCCCCCAGCGGCTTCGAAGGTGAAGGATTCCCGGTCAGGCGCGGCTTTTCCGGCATACCGCTTGAGCACCTTGACCCGTTCATCATGATGGACCAGATGGGTGAGGTGGAGTACCGAGCTGGCGAGGCGAAGGGAACGCCGTGGCATCCGCACCGCGGGTTCGAGACCGTGACATACATGATCGATGGCGTGTTCAAGCACCGGGATTCGCAGGGCGGCGGAGGAGTTATCTCAGATGGTGATACGCAGTGGATGACTGCAGGAGCCGGGGTTCTACACATCGAGGCCCCGACCGAGGAAATTGTGCTTGAAGGAGGCGTCGTTCACGGCTTGCAGCTATGGGTGAACCTGCCGTAAGACAAGAATTGGGCGCCACCTCGTTACCAGGACATTTCTCGCAAGAACCTGTCGCTTATCTCGTCACATGACGGTGGAGCGCTGCTGAGGGTGATCGCCGGTGAACTCGATGGTCATGAGGGCCCGGGAGTTACCTACTCGCCAATCACGATGGTCCATGCAACGGTCAGCCCCGGCGCAAAGATAGAACTTCCGTGGAACCCCAGTTTCAATGCGCTCGGCTATGTGCTTGCTGGGAACGGGACCGCTGGGTCGGCCAGTAACACTGTGCACACGGGCCAGGCGATTCTGTTCGGTGAGGGCGACCATGTTGTGGTTTCCGCCGACGAGACACAGGAATCGCACACGCCGGAACTTGAGGTAGTGCTGCTAGGCGGCCTTCCGATCAGAGAGACGGTTGCGTGGTATGGCCCGTTCGTCATGAACACTCAGGAAGAGTTGCAGCAGGCGTTTGCTGACTACAAAGCGGGCAAGATGGGCGCTATCCCGGCGGACCACTACGTTCCGCACGCAGGGGCGAACGAGGACTAGGGCTGACAGATTAAATAGCCCGGCTGGATAAAAGTCTGCATTGAGCTACAACCCACAGACAGCAGCCTGGAATGTCAGGACGCTGCCTCCAGTGTCAGTGTGAGATTGAGCTTCACACGGGCGAGCAGCCAGTCCGGCTCTGATGGGATCTTATCGTCATGGTCGTCTGGATTGGCCGGGTCGGGCGGGTCAGGTCTCACCACAACGATGTCGAAAATTCGCTCGCCGAACAGCAGGTCTCCGGGGCTATCCAACCTGTCGATGATGTTTACTCCATCATCGTTGGTAAATGCCAGAACCGCTTGAACCGCGATTTCGCTACTTCTTTGCACGTCTGTTTTGGGTACTAGCGAGATTTGAATCCGCCACGGCTCGGTTTCATGCTGAATGACGCCGTTTTTGGCGGCTCGGTCAGGCACGATCGTTCCGTCCGAATTCACTATGACGTTGCGGATCTCGAATTTAACTGGAGTCTTCACAAGTGTGTTGACGACAACCATCTGCGTTGAGACTACTTTCGGGCGATGAATGCTTAACGCGCCGTTTACTGCTCGACTGATCTCACCTTTCAACTCGATTACGGGCACCTTCTGTTCGGGTTGGTCCACGATTATTCGCATGTTTTCTCCTATCAAGGTCTTCGAGTTGTCAACCGGAGGATCAACGTTGTTGACAAGTCCGTAAGAGATCAAAAAAAAGACAACCCCGAATACTGCTACCACCCCCGCATAACTAGAGTTGTAGCGGAATGGCCAATTTCTCTTTTGTTTTTTGAAATCAGCTTCGTCGTAACTGCGATCAATGCGGCCCAGCGAATAAACATCGTCGAGGAGTGATGAGGTTCGACGTTTTTCGAACTTCGCAAGCGATTCGTTCGATAGCCAGACGAGTACCGCCACCAGGATCAGGACCCCGGCAACCCAGCCCAGGCTGGAACCGGTTGAAATACCGATAACAAAGGCCAGATACATGCCCAGGCCGGGCGCTGATAGCAGAAGAGCGTAAGCGGTTGTGGCCGTAACTTCAGTGAAGCGAAGGATGCGGGTCTCGGCCTTCTCGGAGATCTTCGCCTCGTCTTTTTCCTTCACCCATTCAAAGTCGCGGTCCTGCAGACCCAGGCTATTGAGAATCTCGTGTCGAAACCTCAGTTCGTAGGCAAGAGTCCAGTTCATCCACCGTGCGATTCTCCGCCCCCAGATGTGGAAAGCGGTATCAAGAATCAAGCCAAGTACGGCGGCGGCAAGGGCGAGTATGAATCCGGCAATAAATCCAGCCTGGGTTTCTGTGAATATCGAGGCTGTAATCTCGTCCGGGAGCAGAGCATCAGCGTAGAGCAGAATGCCGACTGCTATTACAAAACCGGGAAGAGATTGAACAATCATCTTCTCGGTAGGAAAACTATTTAGCGGATTGCGCACATTCCGTCCCCTCTAAGTAGAAGTGCGCACCTTACAAATCAAACACCACAATCGTCAATGATTGATCTATGCGACCGGCTCATGGAACCATGAATTACAGGTAGTAAGACTCGATCGGTCAGGATCGCGATTCGATTCACGGTTGCGTGGTCACAGCGTCTGCAATCCGCTCTCTGGCGATCTCCGCATATTCGTCTGAGATCTCGTAGCCCACGTATCGCCTTCTGTTGGCCGCCGCTGCGATAGCCGTTGCGCCCGAACCCATGAAAGGATCGAGAACTACCTCATCTGAGAACGTGTAGAGCTGAATGAGACGTCGGGGCAGTTCGACGGGAAATGGTGCGGGGTGTTTAGCGCGTTTTGCTGACTGCGGCCCGAATGTCCATACGCTCTTTGTGAACTCCAGGAACTCGTCGCGCTCGATGGTTTTATCTCGGTCTGCTGGTTTTTTTCGACCGAATGGTGGCTTCTGGAATACGAGAATGTACTCATGGG
>JAJCYX010000303.1 GCA_029262715.1 Chloroflexota bacterium | reverse complement strand
TGACATTGCCCGCCATCTCAACAGTCATACTGCTCACCATGACCGTCAAGCCATCTGGCGCTCCATAGAATTGGCCGACAACGCGTAACGGTATGGGCGTATTCGTAGGCAGGATAGGGGTCGGCGTAGCCGTAGGACTGGGAGTCATCGTAGCCGTCGGGGAGGGGGTTGCTGTCGGACGAGGCGTAGGCGTCGCCGAGGGCGCGATTGTTGTCGTCGGAGGCGAGGTTAGCGTTGCGACAGATGCCACGGTTGGCGTGAGGACAACCAATGGTGTTGGCGTTGAAGTCGGAACCGGCCTTGCTGTTGAAGGTGGATTTGGGCTGAGAGTCGTTGTCGGGATCGGGGTCGGTGTTTGATTAGGGATATTGGTAGGAGTTGGTGTCACTGTGACCGTAGTGCACGCGGGAAACGCCAGCAACCAGATACTGACAATCGAAAGGACACTTAACTGTCGCCAAAAACAATGTGTCCCTTTTGCCAGCATGATTCGCAACATACCAACCGTCGTGGCCCTGGTTGATGGCAATCACTCTACTCCGCCAAATCCACATGCTTGTTCAGTGCACGATCTTGTGCACGAACGGTCAGGAATGGCAGGGTATCAACGTGCCATCGCAGCGACTAGCTTGAACGGCACGGCTGTTTGCAGGTCACAATATGAGCAGGTTGTGCCCACCGGCGGCTGCAACCTCCATTGCCCTCTTCGCATGTTCCTGTCCTCGCACATCTGCAAGGTCAGGCCACCGTCCGGCGTCCTTCACCGCTCCCTCGGCACCGCCAGCAGGAGCCGCCTTGCCATCCCACGGTTTGATAGCCGTAGTTCCCCTTGCGTGAGATACCAACTGGGCCAGAGATTCAACCGGTATCACCTCCATCCCGTGAACAAGAGCCGCCTCACGAGCGTTGGCCGCAGGAACGTAAACGGTCTTCACGCCCGCCGACTTCCCAACTGCGACCATCGGCAGCATTCCCTGTGTGGGCCGCAACTTTCCGTCCAGCGCAAGTTCGCCAAGCAACAGCGATCCAGCCAGCGTGTCCGGCACCTGCCCTGAACTCATCAGCAGGCCCATCGCAATCGGCAGATCGTATGCGGGGCCGGTTTTTGGCAGGTCTGAAGGAGCGAGGCTCACGGTGATCCGTCGCATCGGAAATTCAGCGCCTGAATTACGAATCGCAGAACGCACGCGCTCTCTCGATTCCTGGACCGCCGTATCTGGCAGTCCGACAACGTGAAATGCCGGCAGGCCGGGCGAGATATCCGCCTCGACATCCACCAGTGTGCCTTCAAGCCCAACTATTGCGGAAGTGACTGTTTTAGCGAGCATTGCTGCATGCTAGCCACGGCATACTCTGATCTGGAAATCGTGTGTCACAGTACGTACCGAATATTGATGCACACGCAGATAACACCTTGTTGCCAACTCCCACTCCAAAGGGTCGTGCAGTATCGATACTGTGATTCGGGCAATCGGCCGATATAAATCGCTTGTTCGGACCGAGAAGCAAGGGACTTTACTCGATGTCGAAAATACTGGTTGTTGATGACCACGAAGAGATACGGGATGCGCTCGCTGCCCTCCTCGAAGAAGAGGGGCACGACGTTATTCACGCCGAAAACGGCGTTCGAGGGCTTGAGCGTGCAGTTCAAGACTCCCCTGATGTGATCCTCCTTGACATTGCGATGCCGCAGATGGACGGACTTGAGGTCCTCCAGAAGCTGAAGTCAAACGTCGAAACCGAGAATGTCGCCGTCATCATGGTGACTGCTCAGGGTGATCGTCACGCTATGGTTAGAGCGGTCCAGCTTGGCACCCGTGACTACATCACGAAGCCCTGGGAAACCGGCGAAGTTGAGATGTGCGTGAACTGGGCGCTGAAGGCAAAGGCACGCGCAGACACAGCACACGGTCTCAACGCGCAAAAGAGCGCCTAATCCGGTCGTAGCGCCTCGAATCTCGCCCAGACTCCTACGAACCGCAGTTATCTCGCGTGTTCAACATGAACTGTGCGAACTGGCACTTCCCAAGATTTTCTTGATATCTCGCCTCGTTACCTGTGAGATGATGTATTCAGGCGTTTCGCAACTCGCGCGAACTGCGCCCTGAACCCCGGCGGTAACGATCAATGGACGAGAAGGCTTACAGAGGCGGTAATCACCCGCCGTACTGCACTTGCCACAAGTGCTCGACTGATCGCGCCAGGAACAACATTCGTCCCGGTGGTGCACAGGGAATCGTAGACAAGCTTCTCAGACTACTGAGACTACGCCGCTAGTTCCGATCAACGGATTCCAGTGTCGATGTCGATAAGGATCACTGTTGGTGATCCGGGTAAAACGCGGATCCGCAACGGCACTTCGCTGGCACAACCGAGGAATTCGCAAGGTTCAATATTTAGTAGATATTCTCCAACAGGAACAGTCCCGACAAATGTACCGTCTTCTCTGAGCTGAGCTGTTGCTAATACCCGCAGGTCATTTGGATCAGCGAGTACCATTTCGAGACCTTCAAACGGGTTCGTAGTGCTATTACAAGGTTCAACCGGACAGAGCGGGCCGATCGTCACCGTTCCGGAGAGGGTTCCTTCTATTATTGGCGTCGGCGTTGGTTCGCTTGAGCCGCACGCGGTTGCTGCGATTAGCAAAACGGTAAAGATCGTCATCATGGCGAAAAACGAAATGTTCTGTCGCTTCATTCTTCCAACCAACTACTTCTTCTCCTTGATGAAAATATCCCAGAGCCAGCCGGCGAATGTTCCCATTACTACCAGTACCGGCATGCCAACTAACAGGCTGATGGCGACAACTTCTCCAGCACTCGTCTCAGGATTGCTTTCCTGATCAAACTGGATTGCCGCAAGTATCGTGAATATGAAGCTGAATATGAACCCCAGTCCTGCGCCAATCGACATGCTTCGGCTAAGTCGCACGGGTTACAGGTTCCTGTTCTGGCCCACCAGATGATAGGTGGGCGGTTTTAGTTGAGGTCATACTGCTCATACGGATTGTCGCCCGGGTTTCCCCTGGAGACATGCATGCGCCCGGCATCCGGCTCGACAACCAGCGACACCACGGACCGCTGCCAGCCAGTCGCGGGGTCGTCATTAGGATATCGGTTGATTGAGGTCGGGTAACCCTGTCGATCGGAGAGAATCGACTTCACATCATCGACCGACACCTTGCTGTTATTTGCGGAGCCCGTTATCTGGGTTAGAAGCTCTTCTGCCCTTGATTTCCGCTCAAACGACTGTCCGTAGATCGCATCTGCGTGCTCTTCGTTGTACGAGGAGAGGCTCTGGTGAACACAGTGGTTGGTATGTACGAGAGATTCGCCCTCACCGGCACGCAATACCTTCACAGAATCGAGCGTGATCTCGAGGTCGGCGGGACCATCGGGAGTGATCATCGCAGCGTTCGCTGTCATGGCACGGCGGGCAGGTCCAATCCTATCCACGATCTCGTCGAGCGATCGCGCCTCGTATATCGAACGCACAAGGAAGTACCAGCCAACTCCGCTGCGGCGTGACGGGCCGTTCAGGGCGTTCATGCATACACCGAAACCTGCATCTGAGAAGCCCATGTATGCGATGACGCCTGCCTGGCACCAGTTCATGAACGCTGGCTTGCCAGTTGTGCGGCGGGTGATGACTGCTGAGAAGGGGTCCATCGCAGGGTCGTTGTCCCAGTTCTGCCCCGCGAAACCAGTTTTGGTTTCTGATGCGCTCGCGCCTACCATGACTGATGTGCAGCCTTCGGGTGCAGACAGCATGCTGCGCGCATTAATGAGCATGATCCGCTCAAACGGGACTCGAGCGGCCTGAGCCGTGGCACGTAGTTCTTCTACCGCGTCCGGTAGATACTGTTCCGCATACGGGACCGCGGCCGTCGCAACCGACTCTGCTTCTTGAGCCGAGATTGGATTTGCTGCGCTCCGGTTAAAGCGTTCGAGCAGCACATCGCTCATCTCGGTGATCGTGTCACGGAACTGCTCGCCGATAGCGTGACCGATCTCTTGCGGACTACCAGACGCTGTGAATTCAGGGAATCGTGTCGTCGTTACGGTCGAATTTTGGGTCGGATTCGGCATTTGAAAGTATCGCCTCGATGCGTCTATCGCACCATTCGCATGGTTTTACGGTGATCTCCGCGATATTAGACCACGCGATCTCGGTTCTGTTGACAAGATCGTCGACCTGCGCCGCCTTAATGCTGGCTCGTAACTCGTACTTGCCGGGTACAACTCTTCCACCTTCACCGTTCTCCAATTGCCATGAACGCCTGAACAACACCGTCTCTCCCGGTGCAATGAATCTGACGAACAGCGGCAAAATCCTCGTTTTCCCCTTCCACCAGTTCCAGAACTCCTCACCACCGGCTGGCGAGGCGTGGTAGTTGTCGAAATCGACCCCTGTGAAGATGTTCACAGGGCTGTCAGAAATATTCGTAATCGTCAGCGTCATCGGTACGCGATCTCCGCACAACACCGTTTCAGGAGTTATCAGCTTCAGTTCAAGCGCGTCATTGAGAGAAGGTCGCTCACCGATGTACATCTGCTTGGCAGCCACATGCCACCGGTATGGCTCCTCTCTGAACACGATGGCGTGAACCCAGTAGGTTCCATCCCTCACTCGTTCCTCATCCTTGCCGGTCAGGTCCCACTTGGCCTCCAGCAGTCGCTCCTCCTGCGGGGCCAGATCCAGTTCCGATTTGCGCTCGGTGAACTCAACTTGTTCGGAATAGCGCCAGACCTCTTGTCCTGACGAGTCATAGATTGCGAAGTCATATCCCGGATCACGGCTGAGTCCGAACGCAATTCGGCGCTGATAACCGTTGTGCGCCGCAATACCAATGGTCACCGGGCCGTCGTCCGTAACATCAGTCGGTAGCCTCAGTCCGCCAGAAAGCTGAAAAGCCGGGAATGGCAGTACTCCCGGCAGCACTTCATCGGGGCCCCACGGAGTCGTTCCATGCGGGTCGACAATCGAATAGGACGATTCCGGCCACCCCGTTACATCCTCTAAGAAATCGTCTGTTGGCAGTAGTTCGATCTCAGGTATCGGGCACGGCGCAAGCGATTGATGACCCGGTGAAGTTGTCGAAGTCGGAGATGGGGTGAAGAGCGAGCCCGGTGTACCTGTTGAGTCGCCCAGAGACGACGTTGGCTGCGCGGCAGATGCACCGCCGCCTGGGTCGGTTTCGTCGAGTGTAATCTCGGACCCACAGGCCACCAGGAGTGCGAGAAGCACGCCGAGTACCGCTGACTTAACCATGTCCCCCTCCACAAACAAGAAGGTGCAGATACAGGATTAAACGTCACCATACGGCAATTAGTTCCCGTCACGAGGTATTCCTGATCCGACGGGGCCCGATCTGTCCCGCTCTGGCAACGACCCGCCCGGTGCTAAACTCCGCACGAACTTGACCGGCCTCCGCAACTCACAGTCGATTCACCGGTTCGCGAACTCGCCGAATGCGGCCACATCCCAGCCAAACCAGTTAGAGCAAAACCAATATG
>JAJCYX010000302.1 GCA_029262715.1 Chloroflexota bacterium | reverse complement strand
TTCACTGGCAATCCGGCAGCAGTGTGCCCGCTGGACGAATGGCTGCCAGACCCTTTGATGCAGGGTATTGCGGCGGAGAACAATCTGTCCGAGACGGCGTTCTTCGTTGAGCGGGCTGGCGGTGAATTCGATCTACGTTGGTTCACGCCGACTGTCGAGGTTGACCTGTGCGGTCACGCAACTCTCGCTTCGGGCCATGTGGTGCTAAATGTGCCAGAGCTGGCTAATGGCGGGGCAGGGGACCGCGTCACTTTTCACACTCGTAGCGGTGAGTTGCACGTTGAGCGACAGGGCGAGCTGCTGGCGCTGGATATTCCGTCTAAAAGTCCCGTCCAGGTCGCCGATCCCAAACTGGCTGATGTGTTGGATAGCGTGCTTGGCGTTCGGCCTGTTGAGGTGCTGGATGTAGGGTTGCCGTTGGCGGTTTTTGATGATGAGCAGCAGGTCGAGGAATTAGACCCGGATTTTGCGCTCATGCTTGCTGGGGGCGTGAACTGGCTGAGTGTGACAGCGCCTGCGAACGATTCTGAGACAGATTTTGTAAGCAGGTACTTTGCTCCGGGTTCCGGAATACAAGAGGACCCGGTGACCGGCTCGGCGCACGGCTGGCTGACCCCATACTGGTTGCAGCGGCTGGGCAAGCGATCACTTGTAGCAAGGCAGGTTTCGAAGCGTGGTGGCTGGTTGTGGTGCGAAGACCAGGGAGAGCGGGTATCGGTAGCCGGAAGAGTCACGAATTACCTGGTTGGCGAGATTGAGGTAGCAACATAAAAACGCGGCTTGCCGCATCAGTTCTTGATGCTCAATCCGCCTAGTGTTGCAGAGCCTTTGATTACCAGTCTCGGCGCATCTGCAGTATCGGAGATCGGATTTTCTCGCTCATCTGAGACCCCTCCGAGAGTGGTCGAAA
This sequence comes from Chloroflexota bacterium, assembly GCA_029262715.1. Taxonomy (GTDB): domain Bacteria; phylum Chloroflexota; class Dehalococcoidia; order Lucifugimonadales; family Lucifugimonadaceae; genus JAJCYX01. The sequence goes on along the minus strand of JAJCYX010000302.1, from coordinate 2,322 downwards.
CATTGGCTTCAACATTCCATCCCCTCGGTACGGTTACTTCGATGCCGCCTATGAACGCTCGTACCTCGAGCTCGGCCTGGTTGTTTGCCAACGCCGCCTCTTTCATGTCGAGTTGAACACCGCCGAAGTTCGTGACTACGTTTCCGCCGCGGAAGTTCTGCGAGGTAACACGGCGTGATATGCCTGAGAAAGATGACGTGATGTCCACATCATCATCATTCAGCGTCTGCGTATCACGGCTTGCCTTCTCCGAACTCTTCTTACCAAACCCCATCTTGATCTCTTCGCCGATCTGGTTGCCGATGCTGAACTTTCCACCGCTCCCGACCTTGTTGCCCTTTTTTCGCACGAGCGGAAACACGACGAGCCAGAGTCCGATGGTGGCGAGCATGGCGTTTGGGTAGCCGACGGTGCCAACGCCGATGTCTGGAGCGACCATCCCCCAGAAGACCATGAGCAGCCATGCTGAGAAGAAGAAAGACGGGATTAGTAGCGGAAAAGGCATCGTGGCGTCCCTCACTTTGTGCCTTAGGTAATAGAGCAGCACGAGTAACGGCAAGCTCCCAGATGTAGCAGATCGTACACGTTTGATGGCTTATGGCGTAAATGTGAGCCAGATTAGGCCAGCCCGGTCCAGCATCGTACTCTGCCATTCTTAGCTACCCGGCGTGTGGCAGGTATGTCGAAACTGAGCATCCTATGAGAGTTGCGTGAGAAGGCGGTCGGGCGTTAGAGCATAGGTCGTCTCAGAAAAGCACCGCACACGGCAAAACGCGGAATGCCGCCCAGGGTAGTGAAAAGACCCGGAGCCTACGGTGCTCCGGGTCTTTTATTAATCGCAATCGAGTAACTTCCCGACTACGCGTTCCAGTTCGGATCGCGGCCTGAGAGGGAGAGGAGTTGGTCTTGTTGGGATGCACCTTCGCCGGCCTGTATTTCGGGGCCGAAAACGCCACTCTCTCGTGACTCCGGGCTGGCCAGTTGACCGATCGTCTGCTGAACCGCGGTCGCCACGTCAGAGTCCATCGAATAGCTCTGGCCTGTTGCTGCTGCCAGGTCCCAGCCGTGAACAGCAATCTCCATCAATGTGATCGCTCCGGCCATCTGCGCCGGCATTGGTCCTGGTCCGAACTGCGTTTCACCTTCGAACGCTTCTGGTGAGCTCCATGCGGCAACTGCAGCATCTGCGAGCGGCGCGTACGCTGCTCCAGGATTTTCGCCTACCAGGTCTGGCATCGGGTCCGGCGGCGCCATTCTCTCGAGCTTCTTCCCGGCTCTCTCGGCACCCATGGCTAGACCAGCCATGTGGTTGGCGAGGGCTTTGACATCGAAATCTTTGCACGGTGTTGGGTCGTGCAACTGCGATGCCTGGACCCCGGACATGACTCGCTTGGCCTCTTGAGCCGCCTTGTTGATTAACTGTTCCATTTGGTCGCTCCTCTTCGATACTGCCTCTTCATCGTGTCTCTTGTGTGAGACGAAACTTGGACCGTGCGAGGCAACTTTACCGTCAATTGCCCAGGGATGCCCGAGACCTATCTCGTACTACCCGTTTCGGAGGTCTGATCCGCCTTCGAGGTAGCTCTTCAGGTTGTTGACGAACATGCCCCATCCTGGGTCCATCATCGCCCTGACCTGGTCCCACGGACCGCCTTCTCCGATGTCGTTGTGGACCATCTTGAGGTCGGTGCCTGAGTCGGACTCCCTGAAGAACCAGTCAACAGAAGTGTCCCCGAGTCCTTCCATGGGCCAGCTGGTCGAAACCCGCTGAGGACCGAGTTCAGTGATCTTGCCATTGACCTCGTGGTCGTCTTCGCCGGGGCGTACGAACTTGAGGTAGTACTGTCCGCCCTGCTGGGCTTCGGTTTTGGCTTCGGTCGGGAACCACTTCACCAGCTGACTGGCGTCTGTGAGTGCAGCACTAACTCGGTCTGTGCTGGCGTTTATCGATACCGTCTTTTCTATCGTTCCCATCTTATTTCTCCTAATTTTTGCCGCGTTTAACGAATTGCACGACTTTTCGTGCAGGAATATCGTTTCCGCGTGACTTATTCGGTGTGTGCTCTTTAAGAACACCGGGGCGCATTTAGTCGCGTCCCTCGTCAACGAGCCATCCTCGTCGGGCTAGAGGTGGCTCTCCTCTAGCCTTTGCCTGCCAATAGCCTCACCATGCGGTCCAGAGAGCCTGCCCAGCCGTTTTCGTGCTGATCTGCCAGTGTCTGGTCTGTGAAGCCCTCATGCGTCACGGTCAACTCGGTGCCGTCAGCATGTGGTTCCAGTTCCAGGGTCACCAGCGTTTCGTCAGGGAGGCCTTCCCAGGCG
>JAJCYX010000301.1 GCA_029262715.1 Chloroflexota bacterium | reverse complement strand
TGCTTATGGCCTGCAACACGTCTCTTTCGATTTCGTTGCCAAGGTTGCGCAGCTTCGGTTCAAGCACCAGCGTCAGGTAGACGGCGGTGCCGACCCAGAAAATACCGGCGAGAATGTGGAGGATTCGCAGGACAATCAGTTCTTCGTTCATCTTCTACTTTCAAAATTAAGAATCGTCTTCCATACGTCCCGGATGTCCGCATCCGGCAGATGAGTCACGTTCGTCAGGTCAGGAGGCTCATTGCCAACAAAGATTGCAAGTCCTGCGCCCCGAAGCATCTCGTAGTCTCCCGGGCTGTCTCCTACAGCAGCGATCTCTGTGGTCGCAATACCAAGCGCCTCCGCTAATTCGTGCATGTATTCAGACTTTGTGTCGCCCCATGCATGACGTATGTTCCGGGTGGTGAAATCCAGCTCGGTAGAGCGGAACCGGCTGATTCCCAGTTGCTCTGCAACATGCTCTACGGCAAATGACCATGTCACAGATGCCAGGGCAAGCTGAATCCCCGCATCTTTTAGCTCGGCAGTACCTTCTCGAACGCCCGGAGCCCATTGCAGATCCGACAAGTGCGACTTAACACCCTCTAGACCTGCATCTATGTACCAACCGGCCATCTCTTCACGAGCTGCAACGATCTGCTCTACGTCTTTGATCCGCTCCATCTCACACATGCGCTCATACTTGCCAAGACCTCGTGCGACGGTCTGACAGGCCGTGTCGCCTCTCAGTAAGGTTCCGTCTACGTCGAAGATCGCAAGCTGAATTGGCACAGTGGCTCAGGTCGAACGAGTACGTGAAGTGAAATTTCCAGCGCCAAATAGTAACTCCATCTGCGGTATGCTGCGGCCGCTATCGCCGCTTGCAACCGGCGCTCGCATCCAGCATTGAGTCGATCAAACGGAGTACCCAGGAATGAAGATAACCGGCGTCGAAGTCTTTCCCCTCACCAGCCAACGGCCAACCCTGAAGGTAGGACATCCCATTCACCCGTCATGGTGGGGATACGACCAGACGCTGATTCGGGTTGACACGGAAGCAGGAATTTCGGGCTGGGGATGCGCCGGAGTTCGCTGGGAGATGGTCGACGCTGTGAAGAAGGTGCTGTGGCCGCACCTGATTGGCGAGGACGCTTTGCAGCCGGAGGCTGTAACCGAACGCCTTCACCAATGGACGTTCTGGTACGGACGCGGCGGTGCGATCACTGCGTACGCCGGAGCGGTCAACCACGCGTTGTGGGACATCCTGGGCAAGCACACCGGCCTTTCGATCTCACGGCTGTTCGGCGGTCGTTTCGTCGAGCAGCTCAAGCCATATGCGTCGATGCTGTTTTCGTGGCCGATGGACGAGATGGTGGAGAATCTGGAGTCCGGGTTAGAGAAGAATTTTCGTGCGTTCAAGCTGGGCTGGGGAACGTTCGGCAGAGAGCGCAACCTGAAGCACGACGAGGAGTTGGTGAGGACGGCGCGCCGGACGATTGGCGACGACTCGGAGCTTATGGTGGATCCCGGCGGCTCGGACATTTTCTGGCATGGCGATTTGAAGTGGGCGACGGAAGCGGCGCGCATGCTCAAGGACTACAACGTGAGTTGGTTCGAGGAGCCATTGCGGGCGGACGACATCGAGGGTTACAAGAAGCTGCGCGATGCGTCACCGGTCCATATCGCAACAGGCGAAGTGGTGCGCAGTCGCCTCAATTTCAAGCCGTTCATCGACAATCGCGCCTGCGACATTCTTCAGCCAGACCAGACGATCTGCGGCGGTCTCTCAGAGTCTCGAAAGATCTGGCAGGCGGCGTACGACGCCAATATCCAGGTTGTGATGCACGGCTGGAACACCGCAGTTGGCGCGGCCGCTGACCTGCAACTTTCTGCGTCGATGCCAGACGGCAAATACATCGAGTACTGGCATCCTGCGCCGTACGTGAGCGGGATTCTCAAAGAGCCGTTGCTGCTCAATGATGACGGTATGCTACCCGTCCCAGACAAGCCCGGACTCGGTCTCGAGATCGACGAGGAAGCGCTACGTGCGCACGCGGAAGGGGCCGATGATTATGGGGATGATTCGTGATTGCGCTCGTAGATGAGTGGGGTAACCCCCAGCCAGGATCTCGGGGGACAGAATGGTTTGGGTTCGCAGCAGTCATGATCCCAGATAGTGACTCGTCTTCACTATTTGAATCTTTGCTGGGTCTTAGGAAATTTCACAATCCGGCGGCACCGCACTCTGTTCACGTTAGGAACATTCGCGGAGACTCCAAGTACCATCTCCTGAACCACTTTGCAAATTTACAGGCCAAAGCAGCCCTCGTTTGCGTTAACATTAACCGAGTACGGTCACCGCATTTGCGGCAAAGAGGTTGGGCGTATAGGTATTATGGCCGTGAAATCGTACGGATTATTACACACTATGCTCGTGAAATCAATGAAGTAGCACATATAGTATTTGACCGCCATGTTTATCTAAATGAATTCGAAGAGTATATTAGCAATATTTTACCGTACTTAAACTCATATACTGATATGTTAGAGCAATACAGAATATTGTTCGATCGAATTGGCTCGATTCATTTTTATTCTAATGACGAGTTCCCAGAACTATGTCTAGCTGATGGACTGGCACATGCCGCGGGCCTAGCATTTAACCCAACAACTAAATGGCGTGCGATTAATCCGAGCTATCTAGATCTGTATTCGAACAGTATTTGGAAAGGTCCTGTTACTCAGTTAGACCCATGGAGGTTCGGACTATCACTTGAACCTAATTCAATTGCAAATGAATTAAAAACATACGTACCGACGACATTACGTAACGTCCTCGAGAGTTCGTGACATTTTTTATTCGGTTTTGGGAAGATAGGAGTTTTCAATGGCTATCAACGGTAAATGGCGGTACGAAGATCTGACGTGGCCCGAAGTCAACGAAGCGATCAAGGCCGGGATGATCCCTGTCTTGCCAGTGGGCACGATGGAGCAGCACGGCCCGCATCTGCCGGTGAAGATGGACCGCTGGACGGCGACCGAGGTTGCGAAGGCGGCTTGCGAGCAGAGTACAGACAGGCTGCTATTCATGCCTCCCGTTTCGTACGGCTACACGACTCACGTGATGGATTTTCCCGGCTCGGTGACCATTCATCACGAGACGTTCATCCGCTACATCACGGACATCCTGAAGAGCCTCGCATATCACGGTTTCTCTCGAATATTCGTCGTGAACGGCCACGGTTCGAACATGCCGCCGCTTGACCTTGCGTGCCGCCGTGCGAATATCGAAACGGAGGCCGAGGTTGCTCTTTCGTCGTGGTGGGGACTCACTGCGGCTGACCCAGAGTTTATGGACACATGGCGTGAGTCTCACTTCCCTGGCGGCTGCGCTCACTCGGGCGAGGCTGAGACTTCTCTTGCTCTACACCTGGATGCTGACCTGATCCAAATGGACAACGCGAAGACCGAGGAGATCAAGTTCCACAAGCACGATTCGAAGTTCCGTTGGGTTGACCTGTGGGCAGCGGGTCCGGTGAACATCACTTCATGGACGAGCGAGTACACGGATTCGGGCATTTGCGGCGAGGCGAATCTTGCCACCCCCGAGAAGGGCAAGATGCTTTTTGACGAGGCGGTAAAGAACCTGATCGCTTTCACGAACGAATGGGTTGCGACGCCGAGGGAGCCGCGTGTGGATCACCACGTTGTGAAGCCATTGAGCGAACTGCCGGGCTAGTGTCGGAAACTACGTACCAGCCCTAAGAACTCTTCTACAACCGCCGAAGGATCCTGAAAACATCTCAGAGAGTCGTAGGATTCAACTGTGGAGACTCCACCGTGTTTAAACCAACGGGCACGTTCATCCTCTTGTGTTCGTCTTTCTGGTGGGTGGAATGGCTCGCCGTGTACTTCTAACACAGCCCAAATTCCATCAACACATACTAGGAAATCTGGTTCGAATTTTGTATTGCCTCG
>JAJCYX010000300.1 GCA_029262715.1 Chloroflexota bacterium | reverse complement strand
AGATGGCGGAAGGGTGGGCGCGGCACCTGAAATCGGATGAACTTGAAGCGTATTCAGCCGGAATCGAAACCCACGGCCTCAACCAAAATGCGGTCGAGGTCATGGGTGAAGCCGGAGTCGACATCAGTGGCCATCGTTCCAAAAACGTTAAAGAGTTACTGGAAATCGCCTTCGACTGCGTGATCACCCTATGCGGTCATGCTCACGAGACCTGTCCGATTTCCTCTGGACGTGCAAGAGTGATCCACGTTGGTTTCGATGATCCTCCCAAACTGGCGACGAACGCCCGAACAGAGGAGGAGGCTTTAGGTTTCTACCGCCGGGTTCGTGACGAGATTCGGACCTTTATCGAGACACTGCCCGAATCTTTGTTCGACAAATGAGTTGGTCTCAAGCACGCCTAAGGGTTAAAGAGATCTGTTGCTCAATGGGAACAATTCCGGAACGCGGAAGATGCAAACTCAGCCGGAATCTTCCTCGCCCTGCAATCCTTCGGCACCTTCTTTGATAAGCCAGGGGACCATGACAAGGGCTGCCACCGGATCTGCCCACCACCATCCGCCGGAAGCGTTGGCTACAAGTCCAAGTAGCAGTGTGAGAGAAAGGTAGGAACAAGCTAGCGTCTCTTTGGCTTCAGCCCGTAGGGCCGCGCTGCCAATCTCTTTCGCAGCTCGAAATTTTCCCCAGGACACTATTGGCATGATAACAAGTGAAGCGGCAGCGAGGACGATTCCGATAATGCTTTCTCCGGGGGGATCGTTGTGCCACAAGGTAAGCCCGGCTTCGACAACAACGTACAGCGCAAGGGCAATGAATGTCGCCCCCACGAAGCGGTGAACCAGACGCTCTCTTGCCTGGACAATAGACGAGTGAGCACCCTCGATTTCCGCACTCAGACGCCACAGGAGAATGCCTGCCGCAGTGAACTCAATGATGCTATCGAGACCAAAGCCAACGAGCGCGATGCTCCGAGCAGTCACTCCCGACCAGAGAGCGATCCCGGCTTCGATGGTGTTGTAAGCCATTGTTGCCACAACGAGCCAGAGGGCAATGCGAGGCCAGTTCCGTGTATCGATTCCAGATGCTTTCATTAGAAGGGTGGATTCTAGCAGCGAGGATTGGAAGAGAGAACAGTGTAACGTGAGAAGGTCTGAGTGCCGATCCCTTCGAGTAGATGAATACGCCAGGCAACTAATTTTTTCTGGTATAGTTGTATCGTTATGAGAATATCAGTGGTCTTCATCCTGATTCTTTTCGTTGCCTTCGATCTTGGGCTTGGGATTGAATGCAAAGACGAGATAGTGCCGTCTCTTATTGCGGGCGAGCAAACCCATATAGAGAAAGATCACTCCGGGCAGGAGGATTCCACCGATCTGGCTCATGAGTGCTTCTGCTGCTGTCAGCACATACAGGTACAGGATTTTGTCGAAGCATGTATTGACATGAAAGTAATAGATAAATTCACTCTCGCCCACGACATGGATCTAACGCTTTATCCCACTCCGCTTTACCATCCCCCTCGACTCACTCTCAGCACCTAACCGGTAGGCTAGTTTCCAGGGAAGATGCAAACGACATTTCTTCTCTTGAGGAAAACCCTTCTCTGGTTCTTTGCCGGGCACAGGTCTTCCTAGAAGAACCATCCATCAGCTTCTCATAACTTTACTAATGGGAGAACACCTGTATGTGTTTCCAAAGACTGCCCTTAATTCCCACGCTGGGTCTCCTGATGTTGCTGGGAAGCGGGATCGATGCCAGAGCTGGCAAGATACCGCAACAGTTGTCTCTGGGTGATGCGATTCGGATTGCCATCGAGCAGAACCCCATGATCCTGGCAGCCAAAAACGAAATCGAGATGACTGAAGCTGACACGATCAGCGCCGGCAAGCGTGTGAATCCAGCATTTACCTTTGAAATGGAAAACTATCCCTATTTCAGCTCAAATCCGGGCCCGTTCTTCAGCAATCAGGAGGTTACAGCCCGATTTGACTATGAAATCGAAACCCGGAGTCGCCGAAAGCTACGCACCGAAACCGCCGGAGGTGCGGTCGAGGTCCAGAAATCCATTTTGGAAGACAGGATTCGACAATTGCGATTGGAGGTACAGGGTGCTTATTTCCAGATGGTGCTGGCCAAGTCAAACCTGGAAGTGGCACGATCGGTGATCGAGCAGACGGACCGCGTGATAACCCTCAACAAGGTACGCTTCGAGCAGGGTGACATCTCTTCTTTGGATCTGAAGCGCATTGAAGTGGAGCGTCTTCGCTTCCTGGATGACGTGTTCCAGGCCGAGTTAGCTCTACGGAATGCGAAAGGCACCCTGCTCAGCCTGTTGAATGCGCCAGACCTCGGGCAGGACATCGAGACCGTTCAATCGCTCCCCGTGCAGACCTCACGTCAAGAACCTGGACTCCCCCCTCCTGCCCCGTTTCGTGAGTTGGTGCGCCTCGCTCTGGAGCGAAGGCCCGATCTTCAGGCCGCAAAAAATGAGGAGAGAAGAGCGGACTCGCAAACGAGGCTCCAGAGGGCGATTCGTTCTCCGAACATCACCGTTGGGGGAGGTTACAAGAGGAACGGTACGGACAATAGTCTACTGTTTGCCGTCACCATTCCACTCAAGATGTTTGATCGTAACGAAGGCGGCATCTTGCGAGCGGAGGCAGAACGAAGACAGGCTGCGAACCTAGCAGCTGTCGTCCGCAAGCGCATCGAGCTGGATATCCAGAAAGCCTATAACGCTGTCGAAATCAACAGAGAGCGCGTCCGATACATCGAGACCGAGCACCTTAAGAAGGCCGAAGACGCCAACAGGGTCACACTGGCTGCCTATGGACTGGGCGGAGCTACGCTGATGGATTATCTGGACTCTCAGCGCAGTTACCGTGACACGGTCCGCATTTATAACCAGGCGCTGTATGACGAGCGCATCAGTCTGTATCAACTGGCAAGCGCCATTGGAATGGAGGGCAAGTAGATGAAAAGAGAGCATTGGCCGCAGAAGTTCGGTTTCGGTCTTGTCAGTCTGCTTGCGGTACTGGTTTTGGGAATGCTGTTGGGTGCGTTGCTCTATTCGATATGGACAACAGAGAACGACAACGGGAAACAGCTCCCGCAAGAGAAGGGAAGATCACATCTGGAGCATAGGGAGTCAAAGGAGCGCGCGGGTGTCGTAACGCTGAGTCACGAGGCCCAAAAAAATAGCGGCGTCGATATCGAAGCTGCCGTCTTACGAAGCATGCAAACAGCTCTTGCAGCCACTGGTGCTGTGGCCGCGGATCAGACCCGCATCGCACACATCCGACCTCTGGCCCGCGGGCTTGTCGAGAAGGTTTATGTCAGGCTCGGCGATCGCATTACCAAGGGCGATCCCTTGATCGAGTACGACAACATCGAACTGGGCCTTGCCATCGGTGAGTATCTGAGCGCAGAGGCCGAACTCGAACGAAGCCTAACGAACCTCGACGTAAAGCGGAAGATTCTGGCACGCAGTCGCGAGATGCTGGAAGTTGGTGCCGTCGCCCGTACAGTCCACGATATTCGGGAGGCTGAATATCGTGATGCTGAAGCGACGGTACGCAGCCGGCGAGCGATCGTTTCGAAGATCGAAGAACAGATTCATCGCTTTGGTCTTTCTGATGAGGATCTAAGGAATCTAAGGGGAGAAGACAAGGGATTGCTGCACCGGACCGACTCGCACAATTTGTTGCGATCGCCATTTTATGGGGTGATCACGAGCTATGACGTTGCCGAGGGCGAACTGGTAGAGCCGAGTGACCAGTTGATGACCGTCACGGATATCTCCCAGGTGTGGGTGCTGGCGGATGTGTACGAGAAGGACCTGGCTCACGTTCAGGTGGGCAAGTCGGTTGATGTCCGAGTCGCTTCCTACTCGAACGAAGTCTTCCTTGGAAAGATCACCTACATCAGCGACCTGATTGAACCAAGTACCCGGACGGCCAAGGTGCGATGCGTCGTACCAAACCGGAAGAACAAGCTAAAGTTGGACATGTTCGCCACCATTGAGATTCCAACTGGAAATGCAGCGGAGGCACTCTCCGTGCCTTCTGCAGCCATTCAGCAAGTCGAAGGTCAATCCGTCGTTTTTGTTCAGCTTTCCGATACGGAATTTCGAATGCAACCCGTCGAGATTGGGATCGAGAATCGGGGATGGGTGGAGGTTCAATCCGGACTCCGTCCCGGTCAACCCGTGGTGGCGGCAGGCAGTTTTTATCTCAAATCCGCACTGTTGCGGGACCTGATTGGCGGAGAGGAGTGAAAGAGTCATCATGTACCACTTGATCGAGATCTCTCTGAAGTACAAATTTCTCGTCCTGGTCCTTGCCGCGTTGTTGATCGGAGTTGGAGTCTCTTCCATGCTCGATCTGCCAATTGATGCCGTTCCTGATGTTACGCCTAATCAGGTACAGGTATTAACCCGGGCACCCGGATTGGGACCCTTGGAGGTTGAGCAGTTTATTACCTTCCCGGTAGAGACCGCCATGAGTGGTTTGCCTGGCATTACCACCATCCGCTCGGTTTCTCGTTTTGGCTTGTCGGCAGTTTACATCTACTTCGAAGAAGACATGGATATCTATTTCGCTCGGCGGCTCGTGATGGAGCGCCTGCCCGAGGCTCGGGAGGCGATTCCGGAAGGATTCGGGAACCCCGAGATGGGACCGATCAGCACCGGTCTGGGAGAGATCTATCAGTTTGAGATCAAGGGGGACGGATACTCCTTGATGGAGTTGAGGACAATCCTCGAGTGGGACGTTGCCTTCAAACTGCGTTCCGTCCCTGGGGTCATCGAGGTAAACACCTATGGAGGAGAGGCCAAGACCTATCAAGTAGAGCTAGATGCGGATCGTTTGACAGGCTACAACCTCTCGCTCGATCAAGTGTTCGAGGCTATCCAGCGAAACAATTCCAACTCGGGCGGCGGCTATATCGAGCACAATCAGGAACAGTACGTTATCCGCGGAGAGGGGCTCGTCGAGACTTTGGAGGATCTCGACAACATCGTGATCACAGCTGCCAAAGACGGAACGCCCATCTATGTAAAAAACCTCGGACGGACAGCGTTCGCACCCATGGTTCGACAAGGAGCAGCAACCCGAGATGGCCGCGGCGAGGTGGTTACAGGCGTGGCCATGATGCTGATTGGCGAAAACTCACGGGTGGTAGCCCAACGAGTCAAGGATCGCTTGGCCGAGATTACAAAGAGTTTGCCGCCTG
>JAJCYX010000299.1 GCA_029262715.1 Chloroflexota bacterium | reverse complement strand
TCCACACGACCTTCACGCATGAAACGGTTGGCGATGACCACGCCTTCGATACCTGAATCGGTGCGTGCCCGCACAACCCATTCGAGACGTTGCATACCGATGTTGTCGATGTATGCGTTCTTGCCGAGCTCTTTTCGGTAGTGAGATGGAACCGGTGTGACAGACGCTTCAGTGATCTTCATACGATGTATGACTCCGTGATGATGGCTCCGCGTTGGTAGGGGACTGGATTATGAATCTGCTCGGTGAAGCGCTCTGCCCGCTCTGGCGTGAGTGTGCTTGCCATCCTTCACCACGAACTTGCCGTTCACGATGACGTGTGGAATGCCATCGGGGCCGTTTCTCGGATCTTCGAATGTTGCACTGTCGATTACTGTCTTCGGGTCGAAGAGCACGATGTCTGCGAACGCTCCCGGTCGTATAGCGCCTCGGTCTTTCAATGAGAATTTTTTTGCCGGGAAGCCAGACATTCTCCAGATAGCGTCTTCAAGCGAAAGTATGCCTTCTTCCCGAACATACTTGCCGAGAATACGAGGGTAAGTGCCCCAGGCCCGGGGGTGTGGTTTAGAGCCGCGGTCCAACCCGTCCGTGCCGATCATGGTCGAAGGATGAGCCATCACCATTCGCACGTCGCCCTCGTCCATGCCGAATGCAGCAACCAGGACTTCATTCCCATGTTCCGAGAGTAATCTGTTTGCAGCGTCCTCGCCCGGCAGGTCCCACTCTTCGACGAAGCTCTGAAGCGTCCTACCTTCAAGCCCGGATGCGCCTGGGACTGAGCAAAGCAGTACCTCGTCAGGCGAAGATCTGCCCATAGCTCCACCGGAGCCCGACCCGAACGTTCCGTTCTGTACAAGGGCAAAGAGCATCGTGCTGCGTGCGGTGTACGGATACTGATCGGCTGTCACATCCATGCCATCTGCCTGTGCTGCCTCGATCAGTCCGAGCGACTGGGTGACCTTGCCCCAGTTTTCAGCTCCGACAGCTTTGTGGTGAGATATCTCGACACCGCAACCTGCCGAGGAGCCGATGCCAATAGTCTCCCGTACTGCGTCCAGTAGCCCGTCGCCTTCGTTCCGCATGTGCGACACATAAATTCCTGAGCGCGCTGCGACCTCTTCCGCCACAGCTACGACTTCTGAGGTCTCTGAGTATCTTCCCGGCTCGTACACAAGCCCTGTCGAGAGACCGACTGCCCCGGCCTCCATTCCTTCAGCAACCATTTTCCGCATTGTCGCCAACTCGTCAGGAGTGGGAGCGCGCTTTTCGACGCCGCCCATTGCTGCACGCCGCACGGTGTGATGACCCACCAGAGCTGCAACATTGAGCGATGGTGGATTTTGGTCTACAGCTTCCAGGTACCCGGAATATCCGGCCCAGAGTTTGAAAGTTGAGTCGACTTCCTGAATTGCCTTCATCTGCACCTGTGCAGCATCGGACGGTGCGGCGCCGAACCCGCAGTTGCCAACTATCACTGTGGTGATGCCTTGCAGCACGTTGTGCGTGACGTCTGGCTCAGTCAGGACCTGGAAGTCGTCGTGGCTATGTACGTCGATGAACCCGGGTGCAGCAACCAGTCCACTTGCATCAAGGTGTTCGATGGCATCTTCGTCAATCTGACCGACAGCGACGATTCTGTCGCCATCGATCGCAATATCGGCGCTGATCCCAGGTGTACCTGAACCGGCGTGGACGGTAGCGTTTCGGATTACTAGGTCGTGCATATGCGAGGTTGCTCATCGATTCTGACTGGTGGCTGAAGGCCGGAATCTATCATGGAAATTCGATAGATGAGTAGTGTGCGAGCAGATCTCGAGGCAACAGTTTTTGATGGACTGGTTGACGGGCAGGATCTACGCCGAGCAGCCGGAATCGAACGGACGGTGAATTGCCTCATGCTCGAGTCGCGACGATGCCCGGATAGGCACGACGCTCATTCGACTAAAAGATATGGAGCGTGGGAATCGGTGACATCATGCCGGCGGTAACTTGATCGCGTAAGTGCTGACTTCAGAAACCGTTTATGCGCGCCGCAATCTGTGCGGTAGCCGCCAGTCGAACTTCTACTCAGCGCGCCCGAAATCATCTTCCACGCGAACTATGTCGTCTTCACCAAGGTAGTCACCGGTTTGTAGTTCTATGATCTCAAGCGGGTCGACCGATGAGATATTCTCAATTCGGTGCGTGACGGTGCGGGGCACATTCATCGATTGGCCTCTGCCAAGTGTGTGCTCTTTACCGTCAACCTGCACTTTTGCGGTCCCTCGCGCCACAACCCAGTGCTCGTCTCTGTGCCGATGCCATTGGAGTGAGAGGCGCTTTAGCGGCTTAACGGTCAGGCGCTTGGCCTGGAAGCCTGGGCCTCCAGTCAGCACCTCGTAAGAACCCCACGGGCGCGCCTCTTTGGTATTCGAGGATTTGGGTTCGAATTCGATTGGCTCTTTGCCTGTCATTGCATAGTCCCAACGAGCTTCTGGTTAGGGAGAATTCTATCGGCCGTTTGCGGTTCAATCCGCATCTTCACTGACAGAATCGCTCAACCTGAGTATTCTTGCGCCGCTAGTCGAGTCTAAAGGCTTGAACAGACAATCAGTTGACCCAAAAGTGGAAGTGCCATGTCCGAACGACCCAATATCCTCTTCATACTCACTGACCAGCAGCGATATGACTCGCTGGCCTGCTACGGCAATGACTGGTTGCAGGCACCGAACCTCAATGCGCTCGCCGACGAGAGTTTCGTGTTTGACGCCGCTTACGTGACTCAGCCGGTCTGCACGCCCGCCCGTGCGTCGATCATGACGGGACTCTACCCGCAATCAACCGGTCTGCACCGGAACAATATTCCACTGCCGGAAGATGTGCCTGTGATCGCCGAAATGGCGCCGGAAGAGTATTTTTGTGCCCATTTTGGGAAGTGGCACCTTGGCAACGACACGATAAAGCAGCGCGGTTTTGACCACTGGGTGAGCGTTGAAGACTTTCACCGACGCGGATACACAAAGCGTGAGTACAGGTACGAGGAAGCGGACTACAACCAGCATCTGCGAGACCACGGTGTGGAAGTCCCATCATGGGAAGTGTCATATGAAGGCTGGGTCGCCGGTGCAAATCTTCCAGAAGAAGTCACGCAGGCCGGGTTTCTTGGAAAAGCGGCCTCGGAATTCATTACGGATTTTGCCGACGGCGAGCATGCTGACCAGCCTCTACTCATGTACTTGAACTTCTTCGAGCCACACCCGCCGTATACCGGCCCATTGAATGATCTCTATGATCCGGCTGAACTTCCGGTTGGACCTGCATTCTTAAAGCGTCCTGACGGCGGGTCGCTGGTGAATCGACTTCGGGCTGACCACTACATGAATGGTGGCTTGAATCCTCTGGGTGCGCAGGGTGGCGATGTTCACGATACGACTACTGAAGAGGGTTGGCGCAAGTTGCGTGCTCAGTATTTTGCCAACGTAACGCTGGTTGATCGGCAACTGGAGAAAGTGTTCGCCGCGTTGAAGGACACCGGTATGTGGGACAACACGGTGATTGTGTTCACAAGCGAGCACGGCGAAATGGCAGGCGATCACGGAATGCTTGAGAAGAGGTCGCTTTACGAGCAGGCCTCGCGAGTGCCGATGCTGATCCGCGTACCCGGAATGAACAGCAGCCAGACCAGAATCGAGGGCTCGTTCGGTCAAGTTGACCTGGTGCCGACGCTGCTTGAGTTGATGGGGCAAGAATTGCCTGATCATCTCCAGGGCAGTTCGAGGGTTCCGGTGCTTCGTGGTGAGCAATCGCTTGAGGAGAACGAGGTGTTTGTGCAGTGGAACGGTATGGGTGATCGTAATCTCGGTTCGCCAGCGATCAACCGAATGGTCTCAGTTCCGTGGCGCAGTGTGGTCACCGGTAGCCGATGGAAACTTAACCTGTCGCCAGGAGACCAGTGCGAACTGTACGACCTGAACAGTGATCCGGCAGAGTTAGAGAACCTGTTCGACAAACCCGAGCACCGGGACAGGGTACGTGAGATGGCAGCTAGCATCAGGATCTGGCAACAGGAAACCGGCGACACGATGCCTCTGCCGACTGTGTGATGTTCGGGCAGTAGTTGAGCGCAATCTTGAAGTTCTGACTGGACAAAACCGGAGGGAGTTCCGGGCCGAGAACCGGATAGTTGGGAGCGGCGAACGGGGATCGAACCCGTGACCTTCTGCTTGGGAAGCAGACTTCACGCAGTTGCAAACTAAGGATCAATAACGTTGTTCTATCTGGATTCGTCCGGTTTCGTCCATACGCATGTGGTTGGGGTTGCTGCCACGATTGCTGCCACTTCACGTCAGGCGTAGACCGCTCCCATGATCTCTGAGAGTTGCCCGACATCAGATGGTAGAGCGTGAACATACATGTCCAGTGTGGTGCTGATCTTGGCGTGCCCGAGTGCCTTAGAAACAGCAGCGAGACTCGCACCACGTGACAGCGCCAGGGACGCATACGAATGTCGCAGATCGTGAACACGTACTCGTCCTTCGATACCTGCTCGCAGCACAACAGGTTTAAACACACGGGTTAAAAAGTTCGACGGACTGAAATGCGTTCCCGCTTCTGTCACGAACACCGGCTTACGAGGCGAAGTCCAGTCTTCCCCCTTACGCAGTGATTCCTCATTCATGGCCCTTCGATGGTCAGAGAGGGCGTCCAACACCCCGGAAGGTACGGGAACATCCCTGATGCCGGCCACCGTCTTAGTTTCCTCAACCTTTAGGCCACCACGCCGCTGTATCAGGGACTTGGTCACCTGCAAACGCTTAGTTTCAGCGTTGATATCACCCCACGTAAGCGCCAGAGCCTCACCAATACGCAGTCCTGTCCCGAGCAGAACATGGAATAGAGCCGACAGCCTTTTGCCTTCACATGTCGCCAGTAACCGGCGCGACTCAAGCTCGTCAAGAAACCGCATCTCACTACGTGGTTCACGCGGCGCGTCAACCTGGCTTGTAGCCACACGCTGGACAATCTCCATGCGGTGCGCCCACTTAAGCATGTTGTTCAAATACCGGTGTACATGGACCAGCGCGGAGCCACCAACACCGTTATTGCGAAGTTGTGCATACAGCCTGGTCACCGCGGTAGGCGTGAGCTGGACAATCTTAATGCCCCCGATAGTTGGCAGCACGTGCAGGCGAAACGTACCCTCGTAGTGGATTCGGGTTGATCTCCGTAACGACGGCTCTTTTGTTTCAAACCAACGGTCGAAGCACTGGCGTACAGTCAACGCCTCATTCGGCAGGGCCAGCCCGCCATCGAGCATCGTCTCGGCCTTGCGAATCTTCGCCCGTACTTCCTCTGCGGTTCGACCCCTGAAGTACTTGCGAGGGATCCCCGGACCGGGACTGAGCGCACCACGCCAACTGCCCGCTGGTAGTTGATAGACCGACGCTTCACCTTGCCCGCGCTTGTGGCGCTTCGGATCTTGCTTAGTTGTCATTGACTGAACTCCTTTTGCGTCGGTAGCTTTCGCGGTTGTTGTGCTGATCTCTGCATGGTTTGTCGCAAAAGGCCTTTCTTGAGCGTGGGCTGCTTACGCGGAATGTGCCTCCATTCAGACATGTTTCGTTTCCGCATACT
>JAJCYX010000298.1 GCA_029262715.1 Chloroflexota bacterium | reverse complement strand
GTCCACCGGCTCCTCGTACCAGCCAACTCCGGCGGCCTCAAGCTCATCTCCCAACGCAAACGCCGAGTTCAGATCGAAGCGAGAGTGGCAGTCGACATAGAGCGTGCGGTCAGGGCCGACTGCGTCCTTAGCGGCTCTAATTCGCTCCAGTCCGGCTTCTGCGCAGAACGGCAGACCTGATTGCTCGTGCGGCGCGTTGCATTCGTCGAACGGAGCGCACTTGGCCGTGATGAAGCCTTCCTTCATCGCCTGTGTGGCCATTTCTGTGAACGAGTCGGGCGAACGATCCACAGGGCCGCGGTCGTTGGGTAGCATCGAGCGATTTATGTTGGCGTAGAGCCGAACTCTGGTGGCTGCGCTGCCTTCGTGACCGTGCTGCTGTCGTATGTACGCATGTAGCGGCAAGTTGGCGCGCTTTGCCAGGGCATCCGCAACGGCACAGCGAAGGCCGCTGACCGCTGTCGCGAGCAGGACGTTGTCTTCGAGATCAGATGCAGAAAGGCCGTTGAACCGCAGCACATCTTCATCCGACGAGACCTGTTCACCACGTAGCTTGTTGGCGAGCCGCGCAACTACCGATGAAACGCTGCGGTCAAGTTGTGTCGAAGTGATCTCACCGGCGCCGAATGTGTTGTCTGAGTCTGTCAACTCGAATGAGACCCAATTCGTCTTACCCCTGACGTGAATTGTCTGGAAGTGAAGATCTGTCGGCTTGAACCAGAGTTCGGGCATGTTGTTCCTGTCATCGAGTGTTTGAGTTGTCAGCCGATCTTACGGAACAGATAGCCTGACGCAGGTTTTGTGTAGCCGAATCCTCGGCCACGGCGCTTCAGCGATTCCCGCGTTATCTCGACCGGGCGTCTGGTTGTCAGGTACTGGTCCAGGCCCGTTTCCTTGAACGTGAACCGGTCGCCTTTCCGATCGACAACGGCGATCAAACGAAATTGCGGATCGAGATTCGCCATTGCAGCGTCACCGTGACTGTCATTCGCCAGTAACACTCCGCCGATCTTCAGGTATTTGCTGCATGCGATCGAGACGAACCCGGCGTATTGCGAGATGAGCAGATCAACGCTCTCCAGCGGCTCGTCAATGCTCTTCTCGTAGTTCTGGTGATGGAATTTGATCTCTAGCTGTTCAGAGTGCTCTTTTCGTGATTCAACATACGCGGCGAGCTGTTCGTCGGCGAAGAAGGCGGGAATCCTGCGGTCGTTGTCTATGTAAATCACAGACGGGATGAAGAACGAGGGCGAGATGTGAACGAAGCTGCCCGGATACATGGCGCTTTGGATCTTGAATGTCTTGGTCAGCTTGCGGAACAGTTCCAGCCGCTCGTCGCTTTTGTCGGTGAAGTGCTGTTTGTAGAGTGCGGGTGGTTGTATTGGCGGCATCGATTATTCGGACTCAATTTCTTGCTTATTTTCTAGCTTCCGAACACGGCTTCCGCCAGCGCTATGACAAGGTCGGTGCACTGGCGGACAGGCTGGCACAGCACCAGCGCTTCTCCCGCTCTTAGGGCTTCTCGGTTACTGGTCAACTGGAGATTTTGTGCTGCACGCTGGGCTTCTGGTATCCCGGCGGAGATGAGCTGCCCGTCTTCTGGGATCAGGATACTCGCCCTGATGCCCTCGAACTCGCCTTCCAGGACTCGCACACGACCGTCGAGGGCATTTCTTTCGATTACGAAACCTGCTGCTTCAACATGTTCGAGCGTGAGGGGAGGTGATTCGTCGGATTCGTTCGCGCCGAACCAGTCGAACGCGAAAGCGATGACGACCGCAGCAATTATCACTCCAATCGCTATCAGAGTGACGATAATTCTTGAGCCAGTGGCCGGTCCGCCCGGTGGTTTTGGCCCTGGAGTCCTTCGCCACAGGCCGCGCGGTCGGTGTGGTCTGAACCGGAACGGGTACTGGGCTCCCCCACCACCCGGGTGCAGCAGAATGCCAGTCGAAATCAGCCCTGTGTCTTTCTCCCCTGCTTGTTTCAAGAGCAAGAGTCGCTGTGGGCGGATCCCCGAATATGGAGGTGACTGCAGCATTCTGGAGCACTCGGCCTTTGGCCTGCTCTCTCCTGGTCGGAGGCAGAAGATTTGCCAGCGGTTACTTCTACAGTTCTACACGGTTTGCGTTCATGTAGTCCATGTTCATCTCGATGCCGATACCCGGCGCGGTCGGCATCTTGAGCGTGCCGTTTGAGTTGTCGAGCGGAGTCTCGATGAACTCGTTGTACTTGCTCAGATCGGCGTTTGCTGTCTCGACACGATAGAAGTTCGGCACGGTCATCATCACATGCGCGCCTGCCAGGACGTTGATCGGGCCGCTGGCATCGTGCGGGGAGACCGGAATGTAGTAGGTCTCCGCCTGCGCCGAAATCTTCTTCAGCTCAGTGATCCCGCCTGTCCACGTAACGTCCGGCATCACGTAGTCGGCCAGCTTATTTTCGAACACCTGAACGAACTCCCAGCGAGTGTGCAGCCGTTCACCGATCGAAATCGGCACATTTACCTTCTCTCGCACCTGGTCCAGAGCGTGGTAGCTCTCGACAGGCACCGGCTCTTCAAACCAGTCGATCTGCCCAGCCTCTTCAAGCGCGTTGCAGAGCCTGATTGCGGTTGGGACGTTAAAGCGGCCATGCGCGTCGATCAGGATCTCGATATCTGGTCCAGCGAACTCCCTTGCGGCGGCGGTGATCTCGTTTGCGATGCGTTCACCTTTTCTGCTCATTGCGCCGTCAAGGTAACCGTCGTTGCGGGAGGTTGGGTTATCTAGATGCGGGAACGGGTCGAACTTCATTGCGGTGTGGCCTGAGTCGACTATCTTCTTGACCTCTTCTTCGACTCGCTCTTTCCAGTTTTCGTCGTTCCAGCCCTGCTGATTCGGGTGCGTGTAGAGGGCGATGTCGTCTCGGATTTTGCCGCCGAGCAGTTCGTAGACGGGCAGGCCAAGCTGCTTGCCTCTGATGTCCCAGAGAGCAATGTCTATACCGCTGACGACGTGGCTGGTGGCGCCGCGCGAACCCATGTAGGTGAAGCTGCGGAAGATCTTGTGCCAGATGCGTTCGATTCGAGTGGGGTCTTCGCCGACGAGCAGGTCATTGAGGCCGGAGACGATGCCTGCGACGGCACGATTGGCGACCAGCGTTGTGGTGGTGATCTCACCCCAGCCGGTGATTCCTTCGTCAGTTTCGATTTCGATGAAGAAGTATTCGCCCCAGAAGGAGCCGCTGACCTTAACGAGCCACGGGTTGATAGCGGTGATCTTCAAGTTTTACTCCGGTTCGGACGTTAGAGGTTTGGTTTAAGGTCGGATATCCCAAACACTCAGTTAAGGAATTTCCGTTCAAGGGATTCAACGATTTCTCTGCCATCTGGCAGATCAAGCAGATATTGGCGGGGCGATCCGTAACGACGATTAATCTCATCGAGAATCCGGTGCATGGCGTTTCTGGGTGACTGCTTGAAGCCGTCTATAGCTTCCTGGCTGGCAGCATCCACGATCGCTTTGAAACGTTCGTTTCGGGCAACCATGTATAAGAACGAGTCATCAATATCACGATCAGATTTGGCGTAGTCGTCAGCGATTTTCTCTGGCTCGACACCAAGCGCTGAAAGAACAAGTCCGACGGTCAGCCCAGTCCGGTCTTTGCCAGCAGAGCAATGAACGTAGATCGCGCCGTCTGACGTGTTGCCAATAGTCT
>JAJCYX010000297.1 GCA_029262715.1 Chloroflexota bacterium | reverse complement strand
GGTCAGGGAAGATGTGGAAGTAGATGCCACCCCTGTGCGACTTGTAGATGAAGTTGGGCTTTTCGGCGTCGCTGTCCGAACGCTCCAGCTCTTCACGGTAAACAGGCAGGCCAATCTCATCGATTGGCAGCCTGTGGACGTACTTGCGCAGAAACGCGCTCTCAACGACGGCATCTTTCAGCGCAGTTGGAAGTTGCTGAACAAAATCGCACGAATCCGGCTCATCGCACGGCTCGGGCTCATTTAGTACAAACGGAGTAGGAAAGTCGCTCATTTATATTTGTTTACCGGTAGTTACGCCGAGGTCCTGGAGAACGGAATGATCTTCATGCCAATGTCCGGCTCAATATCGAACGTGATGATGTTTCCTGTTGTCTTGGAAGCGCCACGGACCTTTGCCACCTCCAGGATCTTCACCAACTGGTCTCCAACCTCTTCTGTCCGCAGAGTGAGGTGGGCGTCACACATTGATCGCAGGCGAGCCAGCGTCGTGTCATCGAACGCATATGTCGAAGCCACATTGATGATCGTCCGGTTCTCAGAAACCAGTTCCTGGCAGTGCTCAAAATAGGTGGCAGTCTCTTCCCACGAACCACGGGTAACGAACGTGGTAAGCGAATCAACAACGACCAGGTCAACGCCCTGACCGTCCTTCGTCGAACTGACGATCGTCTGGAACACCTGCTTGGGTGTGAGCTTGCGACGTCCAACGGACATGGGATAGACGCGGAGCCTTCCCAGCAACATGAACTCCATCACCTCAAGGTTCAGGCTGGACATCTGGCGCAAGAAGCTCTTGGTCGTGCTCTCCGTGGTGTACAACACGGCCGTCAATCCGGCCTGTAGTGATCCCCAAATCAGCTGCTGAGACACGACAGACTTTCCCGAGTCTGACTGCCCCTCGAGCAACGTGAGAGAGCCGAGTGGAATTCCTCCACCCAGTTTTTTGTCCAGGTCTGGCTGACCTGTGGATACGGACGCTATTGATCCGGCTTCTGCCATCTCGTCTCCAAACTGTGACAACCGTTTGTCAGGCTTTGCGAACCTGCCGACCAGCACCCATTAACGAGTGTTCGGGCGGCGTCTGATCCTGCATTTCGGCCCTGATCAGGGTCCGGACAAAACTAGGATTCCTCGCGACACACCTGAATACGAATTGTGATTGCAAGCGACCCGGCTCAAGAAGGAGAAATGTCAAGTTGGGCCTGAGTGTTCACCATTAGGCAGTAAAGGCAGTCCGCCACAGGGCTCCGTCCACGCCGTTCTGCATAGTCTTGGAACGGTGTTGGAGACCGGGTTGAACCTGCCAGAAAATTCCAAGGAAAAACCCGGCAGAACCTGTGCCTAACTGGCCCTCGGTTGATCAAATTCCAGCCTTAGATCAATTCGCGAACTGGGCCGAAACCGTTACCCCGTTTTCGACCGCCAGCGTCACCGTGTTAGAGGTTGGCGTTGCGATCGACGGGCTCAGCTGCGCCCTGATGATGAACTCCTCACCCGGGTCAACAATTCCGGGATTGAACACCTCCGCACTCAGCGTCCCTGCATCTATGTAGACGCCAGTAACTGTCCATTCACCCGCGGCAGGCGTGACGTTCGTCGTGTAGGTCAGGCGGTTGACCTGTAAACCGGCTCCTGCCGAGTCCTGGTAAACCATCACAACGTCCCAGTCTTCAAACACGCGAAGCTGCGTCTGCCCAATGTTTCCTACAGACCAGTCAACGGTCGCCCCTGCCGAGATGACTGAGACTGTGAGAGAGCTAAGTTCTGTTCGGGAGATGTCTCCGTACAGCCCGCTTGAGCTTCTGACAGTCTCGCCAATCTGCGCCTGGGGTCCGGTGAAGCCCGTTACGAGGCCGGTCATTGCAACCAGGATCACCATTACCGAAACCAGCGCTATTACTAGACTGGACACTGGGGTCCCTTTCCGATTGTTGCGTTCGGTGTGGCTCCGGTGTGATCGCCAGAATTCCGTGCAGGGCGCGCCTTCTCACGAGACTCAGGTCGGTCACAGAACAGGCAACGGTTGGTGTGCAACTTATCCATTGAAATGCACCGTTCCGGTTCCACCTTCAGGAGGCGTAACCGTTACCTGGTTTAAGGTCGGTGTGCCGGGAGTGTTCGCCAGCCTCGCCCTGATCACCATCTCTTCATCAGAGTTCAGGATGTCCGGCTCGTAGATCTCTACGGTTGAGGTCGACTGCTCTAGATAGATCTGCTGCACTGTCCAGTTACCGATCGCCAGGACAGATGCGAACTCCAGGTACTCAATATGTGACGTGCCACCGGCATCGTCGTACCTGACAACAACCTCCCAGTCAGTGAGGTCCGGTTCGGCGTACTTGAGGCGGCCACGGTTGCCGATCACGATATCCACATCGGCTCCGCTCACGCTTGCAGAGATCGGAATGACGGAACTGTCAACAACCCGTTCGGCCTCTCGCCAGGAGGCACGCATGGAATCGGCGCTGGTCACGGTCAGCCCAACGAGGTTGCCGAGCGAGCTAAACGCTGTCGCAAGCACGATGATGAAGGCCATGAGTGATATAACAGCTGTTGCCACTTGATATCACTCCTGCGAGGTTCGCTTGTCTGAAGTTGCCGAGCTTGAAGTGCCGTTGCCGAGTTCGCTGGTACAGGCGCAAAGCCTATGATTCATCGCATATCTCTCCATCCCTAAGCATCTGTTGACTAGCAACCGCGTTACATAGAGAAGAACGACTCCGTCGTCACTCCGTTTGGCGTCACGATGCGCACAAAATACGTGCCCGCCGCTTTCGAACACGCTCCGGGGCAGCCATCGTCGAATCTGACCTCAAATCGCACTGTCTCCGCAACCTCCCAGTCGCCGCCACCCTCTACAACGTGCGTCCAGTTCGGGTAAACACCAACGGAATCGGCTACGTTCGGGATTCGGGTAACGCTTCCGGGCTGCCCGAAGAACACGTCCATCTCGGCGACCGCAGGCACAGTGACATCACCAACATTCTTGACCCAGACAAGGAAATCGAAGAGCGAGTTGCTGTTGGTATCCACAAACGAGCCACCGGAATCGAGCTCACCTACCGACTGCACGACGTTCACGTTGGTGCGAATACGCTCATCAACCGTGGAGCTTGCTGTCGTAAGAGCGCTGGAGCTGCGTGTGACGGCCGGGAACACGGCGTTCATCACTGCGATAGCCGCAACCACGCCGGCAATCGTCAGCAACATCGTTGTGATCGCTTTGTCTATGACAAGACTCCAGTTTCAGCGCCCGCTTGAAGCAGGGCCGTTAGTTCAGCCGGGAAGTTGTATTTCGGGCCGAGTCAGCCCGATCGGGTGCTAGTGAGGTCCGCTACTAGGCAGCCAGGTGGTCCAGCGGGTCTTCATCCATATCCATCAGAAGGCCGAGCAGCCGGTTGCTCTCCCGGTTCTCACCTGAGTTGATGACGCCTTCCATTCGGACCATCGCAGCAACCACGTCTCGGACCGGGATACCGTCATCATCCTCATCACCGAGGGCGCTGAGTGTGCGAACAACATTTCTCATCTGCGGGGAGATCCTGCCCGCCATCTCATATGCATCGAGGAGGATGTCCAGCCTGTTTGGGCCAAGACGCTCCCTGGTGACAGCGGTCCAACGCACCAGGCTTGCCATGGTGAGGAGGTCCACGTCCGCTACCAGCGCGGCAGTCACGGCATCCGCGACACCATCTCCGGAAGTCCCCATCTTGTTGGGAGCGTCCTCTGGCATCACATCTTCTGGGAGCCCTTGCTCCATCGGATCCTCTTCCTCGGTATCAGCCTCGAATTCGGGCAGTTCTTCTTCTTCATCGTCAAGCTCGAAGGCCTCAGGCTCTTCTTCGACCTCGTCGAGAGGTTCCTCACCCATGAGTTCCATCAAGCCACCGCCACCGCTTGAACCACCACCATCGTCGATGTACTCATCCTCGGGAACATCTTCATATTCGTCGGCACCGTCGACGACCATCTCATCCCCGGCGCTATCGTCGATCGTTTCGAGTTCTTCTTCGCCACCCTCGTCTTCCTCACCCTCGATGATCTCTTCGCCACCATCGCCGTCGATAACATCTTCGCCGCCGCCGCCGCTGCCATCACCACCGCCGCCGCCACCGGTCTCCTCAATGCTGACTTCTTCGTCATCATCAAGCGCTTCTGGCGCGACGCTATTGAACGGGTTAGTCACATCCAGGATGTGTTCCCGTATATCCAGCAATGTCTGCTGGATCTGGTTCTTTATGAGATTAAGCTCATCCTCGGCGGACTTAAGTCCTGCCTTCAGACGAGCGTCTTCGCCAGCCAAAGTTCAGTGGACCTCACTG
>JAJCYX010000296.1 GCA_029262715.1 Chloroflexota bacterium | reverse complement strand
AGAGACTCTGCTCATCGGAGGCGTTGCCGCCGGTCTGGCGTTCGGAGTCGGATTCGGACTGCGCGGCCTGGCCTGAATACGTTTTCAGTTTTCCCGGCGATGGGACTTGCAACGCGTGCTTCCCATAGCCACTACTGGCCGGTTGCAATTCGCCGGATCGGTGCTAACGTGCCGACTCCCGTTCGACACCACACTGGCAGGTTGCCTGATGCAAGATGACCACAGCGCTGAGAACGTGTTCGGCAAGATCGCTGAACTGTACGACGACGTTCGTCCGGAGTATCCGCAGCAGTTAGTCACCGAAGTACTTGAGTGGAGCCGGTTGCCTGAGCAAGGGCGGATCCTGGAGGTTGGTTGTGGGACCGGCAAGGCAACGCGAATGTTTGCGACGCACGGATACTCGTTGACAGGCGTCGACCCTGCTCCTGGAATGCTCCAAGTAGCCCGCCGCACCTGTGTCGGCTACGCGAACACTGGTTTTGTCGAGGCGAAGTTCGAGGACTGGTCACTACCGGAAGAGCCGTTCGACCTCGTGTACTCGGCTCAGGCCTTCCACTGGATTGATCCCACCGTCGGTCCTATCCAGGTGGCGAAAGCCCTGCGAACCGGCGGCACATTCGCCCTCTTCTGGCACGACTCGGATCACGAGGAATCCCCACTGCGCACGGCGCTAGACAACGCGTACACGACGTTCGCTCCCGACCTGAATAGCCCCGCTCCCGGCGTCCACAACACCAGCCGGTGGTCAATCCTCGTCAACGACTCCGGGCTGTTCACCGATATCGAGCACAGGGAGTACGGCTGGCAGGCCGAATACAATGCGGACACATGGGTCCGTTTGCTACAGACGCACTCTGATCACCGCGTCCTGCCGCCAGAGCAACTCAGCAGGTTGCTCACAGCCGTTAGAGAAGCCATTGAAACTCACGGCGGCGTGTATCGGTATCCGGTAGTCACACGACTCTTGCTTTCCCGCAAAGCGTGAGAGCAAGATGACTGTTCTCGTTATTTAAAGCGCTCCGTCGATCATCACGTCGAGCACTGCTGGCTCACCAGACTTGATAGCTCCGTCAAGCGCCTTTGAAAAATCCTCCGGGTTATCCACGCGTTCACCTCGAAGACCGTACGCCTTCGCCTGCGCTACAAAATCGATCTCGGCCGGGAAATCAAACCCGAAGTAGTGGTTCGGCATCGGCATTTTATTAAGCCGGTGATAGTGATTCATGTTGATCTTGAGGATCTTGTACGCCGAGTTGTTACACATCACATAGACGACCGGGATGTTGCTATTGACCGATGTGTAAAGCCCCTGGATTGTCATCATTGCGCTGCCATCGCCAATGACCCCGACAACCGGCCTGTCCATGTTCGCCAACTTCACACCGAGCGTCGCACCCATACCCCAGCCAATCGCCTGACCACGGCATCCGAAGTACGAACCTGGCCTCGACGGCTGGAGCGCCTCGAATACGAACCCGGCAGAACTCACGCCATCGTTGTAGACCACCGTGTCCTCGGGCATTGTGTCCGCCATAACCTTGCCCATCGCAGCAGCGGTCATCGGCGAACTGTTCGTACCCTTCGCCGCAAGATCCAGATAAGCGGCATGGCGAGCAGACGACTCCTGCGCAGCCTGTTCCGAACGGCCCTTCGCTGCTTCAATCTGGGAGCCTGAAAGCGTTTCGGATAGCTGGTCGGCAAGTTGGCCCAGGGCTACTCCCGGCGCTCCAAGAATCCCGAGGTCGGTCGGCTCAGATTTGCCGATCTCGCCGGGGTTGATGTCGATGTGAATCAGCTTGGAGTCAGCCCCGATGAACTGACCGGGCTGATAGAAGAAGTCCTCGAAGACTGGACAGCCCGCAGCGACCACCACATCGGCTGCCCGCACAGCATCCATGGATTCCTGAGTCCGCATGTTCAAGACGCCTTGCCACAGCGGGTGCGAAGCCGGGAAGTTCATGGTTGCGTAGGCGTGCCCGTACGCCTTCATTCCCGCAAGTTCAGCCAGCCGCAAAGCACCTTCAGCCCCACCAAACTCGGCCACACGATCTCCGACGATCAAGATCGGCCGCTCGGCTTTGGCGATCAACGCACAGGCTTCCTCGATAGCGTTCTCATCCGCTGCAGGAAGAGAACGGACCTGAGTAGACGGCAGGATGTCGATGTCTGCAACATCGTCGAATGCGTTCGCTGAAACCGATACGAAAACTGGACCCATCGGCGCGGTTCGAGCCTCCTGGAACGCACGACGAATCACCGACCCCATCTGCTCAGCGTGCGTAATCTCGGTGCTCCACTTGGCAAAGGGCCGGGCCATCTCTGCAAGGTCGCTGCGCCCCGCAGCCATCTTCCTGATGTCCTTGTTGCCAGCCGTCAGGACCATTGGAGTGCCGGAGTGCTTCATGTCGATCATCAGACTCAGGCCGTTCGCCATGCCGTTGTCGATATGCAGGCTGACGAGTGGGACCTCACCGGAAGCCCTCGCATAGCCTTCCGCCATGCCCACTGAAACACCTTCTTGCAACACCAGATAGTAGCCGATGTCCGTGTAATCGGGCATCACGTCCATCATCGGCGCTTCGCTCGTGCCGGGCTGGCCGAACATGTGGCGAATACCCTCGGCCTGAAACATTTTGAGAAGTGCGTGCTTACCGGCAAGTACTGGCATAGTCGAGGTTCCTGTGAATGAGTTTCCGAAATGACGTGCAATAAGTTACAGGGATTTTCCGGTGAAGGTGCCGCTTGCGGACAAGATTCGCAGCGTGCCGTCTCGGGGCGATGAAGTACAGCCACTTCACAATCCAACGGCTACTCAGGACTCACCGGAAAAACAGCTAGCCGCCCGCCTTAATCAGTTCCTCGTGCACGCGGGCAGCGACTGTTTCCAACTCTCCCGGCTGAATGTTCAGAGGGTCAACCCAGATATCACGCTCGCCGATATAGCCCGACAAAACGTAAACCCGCTGATCTCCCAGCATCAACCGCCTTGCGATCTCCGGGCCATCGGGCCCGCGCCACGAATCGATCAGCCGGATCACCACGTGCGGAATGTAGTGGTCGTAGTTGTGCTCGACAGAAGCGGCGATGCCCGGAACCTCTGCGATGCGGTCAAGCACAGACTCCATGTCCCGGCGATAGCGCGCAGTCTCGGCCTCCTCATCCTGTTCAACGAACACCCGAAGCGAGGCAAGCAATCCGGCGATCTCCTCTTTCGACACCTTCTGTGCACGTGCAATCGTGGCATGTGGAGCATTGACCAGCCGCGCGTACTCGACCCACTCAGGTTTACCGATCAGGAAGCCAGTGCTCTGAGGGCCGCGCACCGCTTTGCCGCCGGAGAACGAGACAAGGTCTGCACCTTCAGAGGTGAACTTGCGCAGGTTGTCTCTTGGCGGAAGCATCGACGCACCGTCGGCGAGCAGAGGCAACCCGTGAGCATGGGCTATCTCCGCTGCCTGGGGCAGTGGAACGGCGTTGCG
>JAJCYX010000295.1 GCA_029262715.1 Chloroflexota bacterium | reverse complement strand
AGGCGATCAAAGGCGGTGTTGACCGGATCAAACGGTTTCGCTCCGATGAGATGAGCAGCTCTTCCCTGGCTGTGTTTTGCGATGGTGAGTTGTGGGTCAGTGGGATCACCGGTGCTGGTTCGGATGTGGGCTCGCAGATTGGCGATATCACTGGCAAGGTCAACGAAGCGTTGAATGAATTCGGAATGAGTCCGTCAGACGTAGTGTCGACTCGTCATTTCATGTTGCCGGATGCGCAATTTGCCGAGCCACCGGAGCAATGGGCAGCGTTCATGAGCCAGGCCACACCTACTTCGGCGGGGATCGCCGTTGAAGGTATTGGTGAGGGAAGCCTGTTCATGCTCGAGTCTGAAGCTGTTCAGGACGCGTCAACGGGGCGCAACAATCTGCGGTCAGGGCGTAGCTATGAAGTTGACCACAACTACTGCCGCTCAGTGCGAGTGGGCAGCGAAAATGTGACCTACGTTGCTGGCACGACGTCTCTGGTGGCTGGCGAGGTTGTCAGGAGCGAGTTCGATGTCGCAGGACAGGTGGCTGACACACTTGAGACGGTTAGGTGGTCGATAGAGGAGCAGGGCATGGAGTGGAGTGACCTGGTGAAGGTCAGGACGTACGTTGTTGGCGGTCCGGAGAAGCTTGTCGAGGCAGCGAAAGCGCTTGAGTACCAACTGTCCGATATGGGTGTGGCAGTGGCTGTGGTGGGAGTCCCAACACTCGCACGCCCCGAGGTAGTTGTGGAGATCGAGGCGACCGCCGTCAGCGATTGAACGCGGCGATCACGGCTCGTCCGAGAATAGCTTTTCCAGCGATTGCACTTCGAAGTATCCGCCACCTTGTTGCGGTCCTGTGAGGTTTATGTGCCGCCCAGGCTTTAGGACAGGCACATCCGGGAGTAGATCGGTGGGGTCTGACGCGTGATCACTGAAACCTGACAGCCCTTCGGATCCTACGTTTCGACTGTGGGCCGCGACAGCGAATCTGCCCATGCCTTCCGGATCGACGAGTGCATGAATACCCGCTTCGTTAGCTCGTTTTTCGGGTCGCGGCAGGGCAGAAGCTCGCAGTTGATCCAGAGTCGATTCAATTCCCATGCGGCTAAGAAACGCGGCTTGAGTCGTCATACCAGTGGTCGTGAAACCGGCTGCTGTCATCGCTTCGTCCAAAGCCGTGAAATCGACGTGCGCTGTGATGTCTTGCCTGCCTGCATGTCGCAACGGATTTTGGCCCAGGGTGTGCTGATAGTAAGTGCGAAGCGAACCTGTTTCGCGCTCGGGACGGTAGAGAGTTGGCCGGTCGAACCCGTAGTCGATGGCAAGTGACCAGCCGCTGTGAAGGATCGTGGACTGTTGTTCAGCCCAGTCCTTGACACCCAGATTTACCTCACCTCTGTAACCGTTCGAGAGCTGGTTCAGGAATGGAGTTAGTCGCCGTTCTATCTCGGTAGAGGAAGGTGGCTGGAGAAGTTCGATGAACTCAGCCCCATCGTGTCCAACGAATATCTCAAGCAGCTTACCGTTCTGTACCTCGAACCGGTGGACGGGCGTCGCGTCGAGCAGCTCGTTGGAAAGCAGGCATCCGGTGATGTCTTTGGGCAGTTCGGTGAGCGGCAACACCTGATAGTGCTGATCTGGCGGTGGAGCGACATCGAACGCGAGGTATCGAAGCGCAGTGCCAAACTCTGCGTCAAGGTTGCTAGCGAAATCGGTGATGTCAGCTGCGAGAACACCGTTTCCTGCGCCCTGCTCTACGACTTGAAATTTGTCCGGCGAACCGAGCAAGCGCCACATCTCTCGTAACTGGATGGCCAGCATCGCTCCGAATAGTGGATGGGCAGATGGCGATGTGAAGTAGTCACCGTTAGCGCTGATTGGTGAGCCGGATGTGTAGTAGCCATTGGGGCTGTAGAGCACGATCTCCATGAACTCGGCGAACGTGATCGGTCCGCGATCATCAATAGCCTCTTTGACTGCCGATTCTGAATTCAAATGTCAACTCTTATCGGGCAGAAGCGCGGTGACCTGTTGAATAGCATCGTTTGAGTCAAACCTGCTGAAGTCTGTTGTATCGAATTCAAGGGTTCTGCCCATGACGTCAAGCGGTTCATCCGACTCCAGAAGTTGCAGTCTGAGCTCTTCAATAGCAATATCGTCAAAGTGAGCGGGATGGCGATGTTGCGAGCGTTCGCGATACCGATGAATGATCACATCTGGATTGGCGCGTAACAAGACGTGAATCGTAAATGGCGAGTAGCGTTCTTCCAACTGCCTGAGCCACAATCCAGAATCCGCAGCGTCAAAATTGCTCTCCAGTATCAGGCTAAGGCCGGAAGCAAGCATCGTTTCCGCTATGTGACGGAGTGACGAGTAGGAAGCTCGCCCAAGCGCTCGCGACGTTTCTCTGTCTTCCACACCCAACGCGTCGTGGAGCAGCTCCTTGAAGTCGTCTTTAGCGAAGAGAGGCATACCGGACGACTCTGACAGCGTGCGCGCAAATGTCGTCTTTCCGGTTGCGGCACGACCGCTGACTACGATCAGTGTTGGCCTACGTGAGGTATCCAAATCGCCTTCTGCATTGACTGCCAGTGGCGAACCCAACCGAGGACCGCCTGACACCCGAACTCGCCGAGATTAGCCTCGCTCGCCAATCGGTATGTACTTACGGTCGTGTTCGCCTGTGTAGGCGAGCAGAGGTCTGATCAGGATATTGTGCTCGAACTGCTCAACAACCTGGATCGTCCATCCTGGCACACGCCCAACAGCGAAGATTGGCACGAACAGGTCCTGTGGGACACCGTTCAGGTAGTAGACAACTCCGGCAAAGAAGTCGACGTTCACATGGATGCCGCGTCGAGCGTAAGGCTTCATGGCTTCGACAACCGCTTGAAGAATGGCGTACCACTTCGGCTCGCCCTTCTCTTCGGACAGCTTGCGTACGCCTTCTCGCAGGTGTCTGGCTCTTGGGTCTTCGGCCTTGTAGACCCTGTGACCGAAGCCCATGACGCGCTCGCGTGATGCCAGCAGATTCTTCACATATTGAGCCGCGTTTTCCGGCTCACCGATCTCCTGCGCCATCTGCATAACGTTCTCAGCTGCGCCACCGTGTGACGGGCCAGAGAGAGCCGCAATTCCGGCCGTCACCGCTCCGTGAAGGTCTGCACTGGTGCTGGCAACAACTCGTGCTGTGAACGCAGATGCGTTCGATCCGTGATCTGCATGGATGACAAAGTCCTTGTCCATGAGGTCAGCGGTTTCTGGAGTTGGCTCTTCGCCCTCCAGCATGTACAGGAAGTTTGCAGCGTGGCTCAGGTCTGTTCTGGGCTTGATAGGGTCTTTTCCATGGCGGATCCTGTGGTGCGCCATGACGATCGTGGCGAACTGAGACGTCAGCCTGATACCTTTGCGGAATGTTGCTTCGGCTGAGTTGTCCGCACGGTCTTCGTCGAACGACGCAAGCGTGGAAACGGCTGTACGCAGCACGTCCATCGGGTGCGAGTCTTTGACGATCTCGATTACGTCCAGGACCTGCGAAGGGAGCTCGCGCGAAGCCTTTAGCTGTGCGTCGAACTCGTCCAGTTGTGCCTGTGTTGGCAGCTCGCCATAGAGCAGCAGGTACGACGTCTCCTCGAACGTGGACATATTCGCCAGGTCGTGGATGCTGAACCCGCGGTACTCCAGTACACCCTCTTTACCGTCGATGAAGGTGGTTGCTGTACGGTCGAAATAGACGCCCTGAAGGCCTCTGTGTAGTTGGATATCGTCGTTAGTGGTCATCTAACCCCTGTGTCACTTCGATGTTAATAGCGGGTGCTGCGGCGCGACCGAGCAGTAACTGTTGCCTTGAAGGAGCGTGCCCATGCGGCAACTCGCCTGCTACAGATTGGAGTTGCATAATTTTGTGAGGCTAGCAGCGCGCGTATCCAGCGTCAAATAGGATTTCAGTTTGACGCTGGGTAAGGATTTTGTGCTATTCGCGGCTCTATTCAGTCGTCTGTAGCCGACAACAGAGGTTCGAGCGACTTTTGCTCAGTCTCTTTGACGAGACTTTCTACGACTTCCGTAATTGAGACCGCGCCCAGGTTGCCACCTGTTCGCGTGCGCACTGCAACGGCGTTCTCTTCTGCTTCGCGATCTCCGACCACCAGCATGTAAGGCACCTTTTGCAACTGCGCAGCGCGGATTTTGGCATTCATACGGTCACTGGAATCGTTAACTTCAACCCGCAAGCCGTGTTTTTCCAGAATCTCTTTAACGTCGTGCGCGTAGGCGACGTGCCTGTCCGCGATCGGCACGATGACTGCCTGAAGTGGTGCGAGCCAGAGCGGGAATGCGCCACCGAGGTGTTCAATGAGCACTCCCAGGAATCGTTCGATGGAGCCGAGCATGGCACGATGAATTACGACCACTTTGTGGCGGGCACCGTCCTCAGCTGCGTACTCCAGGTTGAACCGCTCAGGCAGTGAGAAGTCGAGTTGGACAGTGCCAAGTTGCCACTCGCGCTTGAGCGCGTCTGGCACGAAGATGTCGATCTTGGGGCCATAGAATGCGCCTTCACCAGAGACCGTTTCATACTCGAAACCGCTGTCCGCAAGGATCTCCTCCAGCGCTGACTCTGCTCGGTCCCACATATCATCGATTCCGACGCGTTTTTCTGGCCTGAGTGAAAGTGTGAAGCGCGGGTTATCGAAGCCGAAAACCTCATACGAATCACGCAACATATCCAGGAACCCGCGAATCTCTGAGCCGATCTGGTCCATCGTGCTAAAGATGTGGGCGTCGTCCTGTGTCAGCGAACGTACCCGGGTCAGGCCGTGGGTTACACCGGAGCGCTCGTAGCGGTGCAGCCTGCCGAAGTCTGCGTAGCGCAGTGGCAACTCTCGGTAAGAGTGCGTCTCAGATCCGTAGAGCATTGCCGCAGCGGGGCAGTTCATCGGCTTTACACCGTACTCAGTCTCATCAATGTTGATGAAAAACATGTTGTCGGCGTAGTTGTCGTAGTGGCCTGACTTGCGCCAGAGGTCGGTATTGAAGATCTGGGGAGTGATCACTTCCTTGTAGTCATAGCGTTTGTAGAGGTCACGAACGAATGCCGTCAGCTCGTTTACAACGAACGCGCCTTTAGGCAGGAAGAACGGGCTTGCAGGGGCGATCGGGTCGAAGAAGAAGAGCCCGAGTTCACGACCGAGCTTGCGGTGATCCCGCCTCTCAGCCTCTTCGATTCGGTGTAGGTAGTCCGCCTGCGCTTCCTTCGATTCCCATGCGGTGCCGTAGACTCGCTGGAGCATCTTGTTGTTTTCGTCGCCGCGCCAGTAAGCGCCGGCGGTGGAAAGCAATTTGAAGGCCTTGATATCGACGGTCTGCTCTACGTGACCTCCACGGCACAGGTCTTCGAACGCGCCGTCACTGTGGCTGCAGAACGTTACGCGCGTGCCTTCGGGGATTCCATCGAGGATCTCAACCTTGTACGGATTGTCCAGTACCTGTTCACGCGCCTCTTCCCTGGTGACCTCACGCTCAACGAATTTGCTGTTCCGGTTAATAGAACGGCGCATCTCTTTTTCAATAGCCTTGAGATCGTCGGGTGTAAACGGCTCGTCAACATCGAAGTCGTAGTAGAAACCGACTTCGATAGTCGGACCGATGGTCAGCTTCGCTTCGGGGTGAAGCTTGAGCACCGCTTCCGCCAGAACGTGGGCAGCAGAGTGGCGCATGTCGTTTCGAAACTCATCGAGTTCCTGAGGAGATAGGTCTTTAAGGTCTTTTACGGAAGCCATTGCAGATTGCCTCGAGGGGGAGTCACATTGCGCATTTCAGGAAGTTAACTGGACGCGCTATGAGGACGATGTTAGTTGAATATGGCACACGCGAAACGAATCGCGAGTGCTCGTGTCGTGACCGGCGCGACGCCATGACGCGGCGACGCGCCTACGTAGTGAGGGTGCTGCGCCCTGTCGGGTCGCCCTCCGGTGTGCGTATTGCGCGGCGAGCAGCGTTTGAGGCGGCTGCGGTGTATGTGAGGTGCGCTAATTGCATGGCGGGTGTTTGTGGTGGGCAGTACAGGGCTCGAACCTGTGACCTCGTCGATGTCAACGACGCGCTCTAGCCAACTGAGCTAACCGCCCAAATCCAGAGCACTATTATACAGAGCGCGAATCCCGCTACTCGCGATCTGGCTGGCGATTAATGGCAGTTGAGTACGCGGCAAGGAGGTCGGTCCATCCCGCCCTGTTTCCAGTTCGCAGTTCTTCAGCCCGTTCTGCAAGACGCTCCCAGCCTGAATGAACAACCTGGACCTGGGTGCGTCCTGATTCCAGTGGCTCGAATGTCACCTCGACATCAGTAGCCTCGGAAGCGCTGCCATAGATGTGCCATGTGAATGCGATGCTTGCAGGAGGGTTCCATGCAATGATGCATCCCCAATCACGTTGTGACCCGGACGTGCTTCGCTCGTAGATCCTGCCATTGACTCCGGGTTCGATGACTACGGCTGCTGCTTCTGAACCGAATGTGGTGTGGTTCTTCATTGGCCACCAGGTGGATGGTTTGACTACCCACAGATCAAACGCATCTGCCTGTGAGCAGTTGACTTCGACAGCGTGGATTAGAGGCTCGAGGGATGGCTCGATCACGGCTTTCCCTCCACTTTGTCATTCGGCTTTTCTGATTCAACTGCGTTTGCGAACTGCTGCAGCGAGCTGCGCCACATAGAGTCCAGGTACTCACGCAGAGTGTTTAGTCCTTCGTTCCGAAGCCGGTATACCCTGCGAGTTCCGTGCGGTTCGTCAGCGACAAGTCCTGCCTGCTTTAGCAGTCGCAGATGGCGCGATACAGCAGGCCGACTGATCGGCAACTGATCGGCAATGACGCGGACTGGCGATGGGGATTCATGGAGGATCTGCACGATCTGTCTCCGATGAGAGTCACCAAGCGCGTCCAGCACCTCAGCTGCTGTGGCGGTCAATTATTTAGTCCCGCTGGATTGGCCAGCGGATCGGAACTGTAATGTTGCAATTCGATTGTCAGGACACCGGACTGGTCGCTGAACTGTTGACCTCTGTGATCTTCAATGCTTCCGGGCCCTCCGCACAGGCAGCACCCAACTCCTGTCCGAAGATAGGAAACTCTGGGAGTGACTGGAACTCTTTGAACGCACCCTCGTCTTCGAACCAGGCGAGATGAACGAACGACTTTCCGTCTGGTTTCGCAAGTGATCGGTAATTGTATCGGTCCGTGTTCTGATCCCGTAGAGCCGTGAAAAACCTGTCACGTGCGCCTTTGGCTTGCTCCTCAGCGCCGTCTTTGACTGTGTACTGGATGATGAATTCGAGCGACATATTCGACTCCTGTCCGTCTTCTCAATATTGGTAATGTAGAGGTTACGGTAACATACAAGTTACTAATATGCGATGCCTTCGGACAAAACTCAGAGTAGTGCCTAGCTTATTGTTGATATTCAATAACAAGAAAGGCCGGAGGGCGAACCCTCCGGCCTTACTAAATCGCTTAATTTGCGTGTCAGAGCTTAGTCGTCTGAGCCGGTCTCTATCGGTGCAGCCGTCTCTGCGGGCTTCTCAGTTGCAGCCGCCTCTGTGGGTTCCTCGGTCGACATTCCGGGGATACTGCCACCGGAATCGTCAACTCTGCTGGCACCCATCAGCTCTTCAGTCGCCTTTTCGATTGCGCTTTCGTCAACAGCCTCTTTCGCTGTAGCTTCTGCAGGTGCTGCATCTGAAGACTCAGTCTGCACCAGTTCAGGCAGTTCGCCACCGATGGCTGCAAGAGCCTCTTCGAACGTTGGTGGAGCCTGTGTGAACCCGGTCAGGCGGCCGTCAAGCCGCTCTTCGCCAGGCGCCATTCCAAGCCTTGCGCGCCCTTCGTCCGTCTGATCCAGTCGAGCTGGAATCAGGCGACCGATGATGACGTTCTCTTTAAGGCCGTTCAGGTAGTCCACGCTGCCGTTTACTGCGGCCTCCGTGAGCACCCGAGCGGTCTCCTGGAATGAAGCGGCAGACAGGAAGCTGTCCGTGCTGAGCGACGCCCTAGTAACACCGAGCAGGACCGGGCTTGCCGTTGCCGGCTCGCCGCCTTCTGCAAGGATCGTGTTGTTCAAGCGCTCGTACTCAACTCGGTCGATCAGTTCACCAGGTAGCAGGTCGGTGTCACCAGGTGACTCGACTCGAACCTTACGCAGCATCTGCCTCACGATCAGTTCGATGTGCTTATCGTGAATGCGCACACCCTGTGACCGGTAGACGTTCTGTACTTCGTCGATCAGGTATCGCTGTACAGCAGCCTGACCCTTAATGCGCAGAATGTCCTGCGGGTTCATCGGGCCTGCCGTCAGCTGTGTTCCTGGCTCGATCTGCTCGTTGTCTGAAACCTGCAGGTCGGAAGCTGCAGGGATCACATACTCTCGCTCGTCGATCTCTTCCCATGTGATCGTCAACACGCCTGCCGAGACCTTCACCGAACCTGCAACAGGCGCAGTGATCTCGTCAGGAACTGCCAGCTCAATGCCTTCGCGTTTCGCCGCCGCCGCGGCGGTACGAGTGATACCCAGCACTGGTTGACCTGCGTCAACCCAGTCACCGGTCTTCACAAGCTGTCTATGCGACTCAGGGATGTCTATCTGCTCCCTGAATTCCTCTTTGCTAATTACCTTTACAAACCGGCCTTCTGGAGTGTGCATCAGGCTAACGGTGCCACCGATTTCGGACATGATGGCTACACCACGAGGTGTGCGAGCTTCGAAGAGCTCGACCACACGTGGGAGACCGCTGGTGATGTCCCGTCCCGCAATACCTCCCATGTGGAAGGTACGCATCGTCAACTGAGTTCCAGGTTCACCAATGGACTGTGCTGCCATGATGCCGACGGCTTCACCACGTATGGACATCTCGTTGTTAGCGAGGTTTGCCCCGTAGCACTTTGCCGGAATCCCGCGGAAGGAGAAGGAGCTAAGCGGCGAGAAGACGTAAACTTCCTTGACGCCAGCTTCCTGAATCTTTTCGGAGAGATCAACCGAGATCAGAGTGTCCTTATCTACCAACACCTCTCCCGTTGTCGGGTGAACGATTGGCTGTGCCGGGAACCTGCCCACGATTCGCTCTGAGAGCTTTGGCTGGTCGCTGCCGGGAGCCGCGTCGACTACAAGCAGACCCTGGGCTGTTGGGTCATCATCGTCTGTGATGATCACGTCCTGAGCTACGTCGGCCAGCCTTCTTGTCAGGTAACCGGAGTCAGCAGTTCTCAGAGCCGTGTCAGCCAGACCTTTCCGAGCTCCGTGTGTGGAGATGAAGTACTCCATGACCGAAAGACCTTCGGCAAAGCTGGATCGGATCGGCAGCTCGATAATCCTTCCCTTCGGGTCCGACATCAGGCCACGCATTCCAGCCATCTGCTTGATCTGAGCCAGGTTTCCCTTGGCTCCGGAATCAGCCATCGTGAAGATACCGCCGTAGTTCGGCAGATTGTCCCGAACCGCGTTTGTCATCTTCTCGTTGACATCAGTCCAGATCTCGATCGAAGCCTCGTACTTCTCTTGCTCAGTGATCATGCCTTGCAAGTACTGCTCGTCCAGGCGGTTGATCTTCTGGTCAGCTGCAGCAAGCAATGGCTGCTTCTGAGGCGGAGTCAAGATGTCCTTGATCGCAATCGTTGTTCCAGACTGCGTAGCGTAACGGAAGCCGAGGTTCTTGATGTTGTCCAGCATCTTGGCCGTGTCTTGGCGGCCGTAAAGGTCGTAAGACTCAGACACAACCTCTTCTATCTGCGCCCTTGCAAAGAGAATGTTGCGGAACCTCATCTGATCGGGAAGAGCTTCATTGAAGATCACCCGACCGACGGTGGTTTCGATTGACGATCCGTCTTCGGTCCGTACCTTGACCGGTTGACGCAGTTCGATCTGACCCAGATCGTGGGCCAGTCTCACGTCCTCGAAGCTGGCGAACGAGCGTGTAGATGACTTTGTTTGCGCTTCGTTTTCGGCGGTCTCGCCTTCTACGGCCTCAGTTTCCTCAGGGGCGTCGTCAGGCTCATTCATGCCGGTTAGGTAGTAGATGCCAAGAACCATGTCTAGCGTCGGAGCCACGATCGGCTCTCCAGAACGCGGTGCCAGCATGTTGTTCGTGCTGAGCATAAGCCGCTGTGCCTCAACAACCGCTTCTCTCGAGAGAGGAACGTGGACGGCCATCTGGTCGCCGTCGAAGTCAGCGTTGAATGCGGTACAGACAAGCGGGTGAAGCTGAATGGCACTGCCTTCAACAATCACCGGCTGGAACGCCTGGATACCGAGACGGTGCAGCGTTGGCGCACGGTTCAGCATCACAGGGTGGTTCTGGATCACCTCTTCAAGGATGTCCCAGATCTCGGGGCGTGCACGTTCCGCCATGCGCTTGGCGCTCTTGATGTTGTGGGCGTAACCCTTCACAACAAGGGCGTTCATGACGAACGGCTTGAACAGCTCAAGGGCCATCTTCTTCGGTAGTCCGCACTCGTGAAGACTGAGTGTCGGGCCGGAGATGATGACTGATCGTCCTGAGTAGTCGACACGTTTACCAAGCAGGTTCTGGCGGAACCTACCCTGCTTACCGCGCAGGAGGTCAGTCAAGCTCTTCAGCTTGTGGTTGTGGCTGCCCTGTATGGCGCGGCCGCGTCGACCATTGTCGATCAGCGCGTCCACAGATTCCTGCAACATGCGCTTCTCGTTACGGATGATGATGTCAGGGGCCTGCAGGCTAATGAGGTGCTTCAGCCGGTTATTCCGGTTGATGACTCGACGGTACAGGTCATTCAGGTCACTTGTCGCAAAGCGGCCACCGTCAAGCTGCACCATCGGGTGAAGCTCTGGCGGAAGAACTGGTAGGACGGTCTGAACCATCCATTCGGGCTTGTTACCGCTCTTGCGGAAAGCCTCGATTACGCGCAGGCGCTTAATCGCCTTCTTACGGCGTTGGCCTGAGGTGTCGCGAACCTGGGTCTGAAGATCGTTCCTGACGTCCTCAAGGTCCATCTCTTGCAAGACCTCGAGAACCGACTCGGCACCCATGCCGGCCTTGAACACCTCGCCGAACCGGTCACGAAGTTCTCGGTAACGTGCTTCTGTGAGCAACTCCATCGGAACGATGCCCTCGAGCTCGTCCGTGCGCTCTTTGATATCGGCGGTCAGGCGCTCCTTGCGCTGCTCGAAAATGAACCGCACGCGGTCTTCGATGCTCGCTTCTTCCGGAGTGTCTTCGCCCTTTACGGCAGCCGGTTTTGCGCTCTTCGCAATCTCGGCCTCGTCCTCTTCAAGCGAGCCGATGAAGTCCTCGGACTGGCTACCTTCGATGACGGAGCTCAGCTCTTCGTCGAGACGGTTGGTTTCGGCCTCGAGATACTGCTCCATGCTCTCATTGGCACGCTGCTTCGCCTCTTCATCGACAGAGATGACGACGTATTGCGCGAAGTAGAGAACCCTTTCGAGGTTCCTCGGTGACAGGTCAAGCAGAAGTCCAAGGCGGGAGGGTGTGCCCTTTGAGAACCAGATGTGGGCAACCGGCGCTGCCAGCTTGATGTGGCCCATACGCTCTCGACGGACCTTGGAGCGTGCAACTTCAACGCCACAGCGGTCGCATATGACGCCCTTGTAGCGGATCTTCTTATATTTTCCGCAATAGCACTCCCAGTCCTTGGTCGGACCAAAAATGCGCTCGCAAAACAGGCCGTCTTTTTCCGGCCGCAGCGTGCGGTAATTAATCGTCTCTGGCTTGGTCACCTCACCGTACGACCACGCTCGGATCTGCTCCGGGGAGGCTAGTGCGATTCGGATTGCATTGAAGTCAGTGCTTGTCTGCGCCATATATTTACAGTCCCCTTACCGGCGCTGCGCTATACACAGTTGGCCGGTTTTTAACCCTGGTACCCGAAGTTGCGGGTGTAGGCAGCCTTGCGGCCAATTGGTGGGCTGTTTCTCCTTAACTGACTGGTGATTTTCTTGTCGATGCGTTGGGCAGCAGGGAGGCAATAAATCGCCACTCTGCCGCCCAAAATGTTTAATTAACTAGTCGCTACTGGTCTGGACTTCTACTTCAGAGTCGACCTCAGTGTCTGCAAGCGCTCGGAGAGACTCTTCGTCCGGCTCTTCGTCCTCTGCAGGCT
Organism: Chloroflexota bacterium; assembly: GCA_029262715.1. Taxonomy (GTDB): domain Bacteria; phylum Chloroflexota; class Dehalococcoidia; order Lucifugimonadales; family Lucifugimonadaceae; genus JAJCYX01. The sequence continues at coordinate 3,058 of JAJCYX010000295.1, read as the reverse complement.
CCTCTTCCTCGTCATCAGCTTTCTTTGCGTCATCGCTTGAGTCGGCGTCTGAATCTTCTTCGGTAGACTCGGCCTCGCTCTTTATTTCGACGTCGTCAGAGAGCCCCGAATCTTCATCATCGCCGTCGATGTCGTCGTCATCGAGGTCGAGGTCCAATGGACCATCGCCGAAGTCTTCCCAGCTAAGCGGTGCACCCAGAGCGGCAGCAACGCTTTCTTCACGGGTCGGTTCCTGGATCTGCTCAATGTCCTGGCTCAGTAACTCAACCGAAAGGCCAAGTCCTTGCAATTCCTTGAGTAGCACGTGGAACGACTCGGGCACACCAGGCTGAATTACCTCTTCACCCTTGACGATGGCCTCGTAAGTCTTCACACGTCCTACCACGTCGTCCGACTTGATGGTCAGCATCTCTTGCAGTGTGTAGGCGGCTGAATAGGCTTCAAGTGCCCACACTTCCATCTCACCGAAGCGCTGTCCACCGAACTGTGCCTTACCACCAAGCGGCTGCTGGGTGATGAGCGAGTACGGTCCCGTCGAGCGGGCGTGAATCTTGTCTTCGACAAGGTGAATCAGTTTGAGCATGTACATCGTGCCGACTGTCACAGGTTGATCAAACGTCTCACCCGTCCGTCCGTCATAGAGGATGGATTTTCCGAATACAGGTGCCGAGATTTTCTTCTCTCTCGACAGCCTCATTGCTTCATTAAGCAGTTCGGAAGGCTTGAGGTCTTTGACATCCTGGCCAGCGTAGTCGCGCAGCCAAATTCGGAGACACGCCTCACGAGCCACACCACGGTTAGTGGGTGCGTCGCTCCAGAGCCGTTCCTTGTCGTAGCCGCGTTCGCTCAGCCAGCCCTCGACGCTGTCCCAGTCGATACGACGCTTGTCGATATCTCGCATGGCTATTGCTTCGGACTCCTGGACGAACCACGCCCTTGCGAGCTGGTCCTCGATGACCACTTCCTGAGCACCGTCGAACACTGGGGTCCTGGCATTGAAGCCAAGGGTTCTTGCAGCGGCTCCAAGATGGGTCTCAAGGAGCTGACCCAGGTTCATGCGTGAAGGCACACCAATCGGGTTCAAGACGATGTCGAGCGGGGTTCCATCAGGCAAGAACGGCATGTCCTCACGAGGCAGGATCTTGGCTACGACACCCTTGTTTCCATGGCGTCCGGCCATTTTGTCGCCCTGCGTGATCTTGCGAGTATGAGCAACCCAGACTCGAACCATCTTCATCACGCCAGGAGGAAGCTCATCGCCGTTCTCCTTGGTCATGACTCGAATGTTGATCACCTTGCCGTGCTGTCCGTGTGGGACTCTCAGCGAGGTGTCCTTAACGTCGCGGGCCTTCTCGCCGAAGATCGCTCGAAGCAGCTTCTCTTCAGCCGTCAGTTCAGTCTCACCTTTTGGTGTGATCTTGCCGACCAGAATGTCGCCAGGGCCGACGTATGCGCCGATTCTCACGACACCTTCGTCGTCCAGATCCCTCAGGCTCTCCTCACCAACGTTTGGAATGTCACGAGTGATCTCTTCTGGGCCGAGCTTGGTCTCACGGGCCTCGACCTCATGCTTCTCGATGTGAATCGATGTGAAGCGGTCGTTTTTGATGAGGTCTTCGTTGATGATGATCGCATCTTCGAAGTTGTAACCCTCCCAGCTCATGAAGCCGACCATCAGGTTCTGTCCGAGCGCAAGCTCACCTAGCTCGGTCGAAGCGCTGTCCGCCAGCGCATCGCCCTTCTTAACAAGCTGACCCTTTGTAACGATTGGGTGCTGGTTGATGCAGGTTCCCTGGTTTGAACGAACAAACTTAGTTAGTGGGTGCTCATGCACCTGTCCCTCGTCGTCCATCACCTTGATGTTTGCAGCGTCAGCAGCGACGACGATGCCGTTCGCAGCTGAAAGCACCACCTGTCCACTGTCCATCGCCACACGGCGTTCCATGCCGGTTCCTACTAGCGGAGCCTGTGACTTGAGCAGTGGAACGGCCTGCCTCTGCATGTTCGAGCCCATCAGCGCACGGTTGGCGTCATCGTGCTCAAGGAACGGAATCAGAGCCGTTGAGACGCTCACGATCTGCATCGGCGAGACGTCCATCAATTCGACGTTCTCAGGCGACTCGTAAGTGAATCCCTCGCCAAGCCTGACCTCAACCTGTGCCGAGGTGATCTGTCCCTTGGCGTCGGTTTCAGTTGTGGCCTGACCGATGATGTGCTCCTCTTCTGCGTCAGCAGAGAGGTACTGGATGTCATCAGGATTTGCCGAGACGTAAGGGTTCACCTGAACGATGCTCGCCGGGAGTTTGTTGACCTCTTCGCCTAGCGGGCCGGTTATCCGCTTTCCACCCTCAGCGACAACCGTGCCAGAGGCGTCTGTGATGTCTTCCAGCGGGATGCGACCGGCAATGTCCGGGTCGTCAGTGGAAATCTCTTGCAGCACCTTCCTATACGGCGTCTCGATGAAGCCGTAGTCGTTGATGCGTGCATATGTGGCTAGAGAGCCGAGAAGACCGATGTTCGGACCTTCAGGAGTCTCAATTGGACAGATACGACCGTAGTGCGAGTGATGAACGTCACGCACATCGAATCCTGCGCGCTCCCTTGAGAGCCCACCTGGTCCGAGAGCCGATAGCCTGCGCTTGTGTGTCAGCTCTGCAAGCGGGTTGGTCTGGTCCATGAACTGCGATAGCTGGGAGCCACCGAAGAACTCTCGGACCGCCGCTACAACAGGCCGAATGTTGATGAGCGCGGCGGGTGTTGTGGCCGCCGGGTCCATCTGGGTAGTCATGCGCTCCTTAACGACGCGCTCCATGCGGAGCAGGCCGACTCGAAGCTGGTTCTGAATCAGTTCACCGACTGCGCGCACCCGGCGGTTGCCCAGGTGATCGATGTCGTCCGGCTGAGCCGCACCGTTGTTGATCTTAATCATCCGCTTTATCAGCTCAACGATGTCTTCCTTGGTCAGCGTCCGCGTCTCCTGCGGAATATCAATGCCAAGGCGTCGGTTCAGCTTGTAACGGCCAACCTTGCCAAGATCGTACTTGCGCTCATTGAAGAA
>JAJCYX010000294.1 GCA_029262715.1 Chloroflexota bacterium | reverse complement strand
GCTCGCTTTGGGTGGCGCTGCCCTCTGGCTACACCCGGTCTGTCAGCAGATGTGTTAACCCCTCAGAGTCGCACCCAGTTGGTGCTCAAGTCCGCGCAAAATCGACGACTCTGATTTCGATATCTCGTCCGCTGTGAGCGTTTTACTTGGCGACTGGTAAACGACCCGAACGGCGAGCGATTTCTTACCGTCGGGCAGTCCCTTGCCTTCGAACACATCGAACACCGATGCTGATGTCACGAGCCGGTTTTTGCGAGCGATCGCCACAACCTGTGATGCCGGAACGGCGCGGTCTACCAATAGTGCTAGGTCCCGCTCAGAGTCCTGGTATCGGACGATTGGTGAGTAGATGTCTGCCGGGCCTACCGAGTTCGAAATCGACACCAACGCGTCCAACTCCAACTCGAAGAGAACGACCGTTCCCTCGATATCGAACGCACTCAGTACATCTGGCTTCACCTCACCCAGAACACCAAGGCGTACCCCACCTGAGATCGGGACGGTAATTTCTGCAGTTCTTCCAGGAACCAGTGCAGGGTCTTCGGTCAGCGTGAACTCGGCCGTCGTGTGAAGCTCAGCCAGAATGGATTCGACAGCGCCCTTGGCATCGTAGAAATCGGTCTGCCGGGCAGGGTCGGTCCACGAGGCCTCAATAGACGACCCGGCGAACGCTCCGGCGATCATCACCTTCTCGTCTGGCAGCCCCTCGCCGGCACTCCCAAACACGTGGCCGGCCTCAAATAGCGAGACAGGCCCGTGCCACGTGCGCAGGTTGCGTTCAACAGCATTCAGCACGCCCTCTCGAAGCGTGCGGCGCATCACAGCATGGTCAGCCGAGATGGGGTTCTGCATTCGCACATAGTCCAGAGCGGTACTCTCAACCGGAATTCGGCTCTCGTTCGATTCACTGGTGGCTGAGTAGGAGATAATCTCCTGCATACCAGCCCGTACAAGTGCGTCTGCGACCCGATTTCGAGTTCCAATCTCGGGACGCGGCTGCCAGCTTGGCATTCGGCCAGCAGGTGGAGTGATCGGGATCTCATCGTAGCCGATGATCCTGGCGATCTCCTCGATCAGGTCTTCCGGAAGCGAAATGTCTGCCCGCCAGTACGGCAACGTCGTCTCCCAGCCGTCCGCCGTCCCAACAACCCCGAACCCCAGCGCCTCAAGCGTGCTGACGACCTGTTCGTCAGTTAGGTCTGCTCCAAGCACACGCGCAAGCTTCTCCTTCGTCAGCGAAACGGTCTTCTGCTCATCGTCCTTGCCGGGATACTCATCGATGATTCCGGTCGCTGCAACACCGCCCGCCACTTCAAGAATCAGCCGTGTCGCTCGTCGCAACGCTACCTCGGAAAGCCCTGAACGCAGCCCCTTCTCGAAACGAATCGTTGCCTGGCTGCGAAGTCCGAGCAGGCCTGAAGTCCTGCGGTTGTTCGAGCCGTTGAAAGTCGCCGACTCAAGGAACACATTCATCGTCGACTCGTCGATTTCTGAGTTAGCGCCGCCCATGACTCCAGCGAGACCGATCCCCTTGTCAGGGTCGGCGATCAGCAGCATCTCGGTGTCCAGCTTTCGTTCCTGGCCGTCCAGTGTGACGATCTTCTCACCGGGTTGCGCTCGACGGACTATCACTTCGTGCCCTTTGACTCGGTCGTAGTCGAAGGCATGTAGAGGCTGGCCGAGCTCGAACATGACGTAGTTCGTGACATCGACGATGTTGTTGATCGGTCTTTCGCCAATAGCCCTGAGGCGATCCGCCAGCCATGCTGGTGAAGGACCGATGTTGACGCCTCGGATCACCGTGCCTGTATAGCGAGGACAGAGATCAGGGTCGTCAATTCGCACTGTTGCCAACGAGTCGACATCGGGCGATGACTCGGCATATTCGAGCGGCGGCATCCGAAGCTCCTGCCCGGTTAGCACCGCGACTTCACGTGCGATACCCACTTCACCGAGACAGTCCGGCCTGTTTGGCGTCAGTTCAGCTTCAAGCACAACATCACCAAGAACTTCGCCCAACGGCGTTCCAGGTGCCGCATCGGTCTCAAGCTCCAAAATCCCCTCATGCTCACCGCTCAGGCCAAGTTCCTTTTCGGAGCAGACCATGCCCTGCGACACGACACCACGAATCTTCGATTTCTTCAGGCGTTTCGTGGCATCCGGGTCGTCCGAATAGGCGTCTCGTAGTACAGCGCCGATAGCGGCGTATGCGATTTTCTGGCCCTCTGCAACGTTCGGCGCGCCACAGACAACCTCGACCTCTTCGATGCCGTTAAACACCGTTACCAAACGTAATCGGCCGGCGTTCGGGTGTGGACTAACGGCCTTCACGTGGCCGACAACGACGTTCTCCCAGTCGAAAGTGCGCTCAATCTTCTCGACCTCGGTGCCGGCCATCGTAAGCCGATGCGCAATCTCCTCGGGAGAGACCGTGATGTCTACGTAGTCTTTAAGCCAGGACAGAGGGACTTTCATGCGTTATCACTTACCGGCGCTTGGGCTTGGGATTACCGAATTCGAATATGAAAAAGAAGCTGGCTTCCTAGAACTGGCTCAGGAAGCGCAGGTCATTGCTGAAAAAGTGCCTGATGTCTTCGATGCCGTACTTCAACATCGCAACACGTTCAGGGCCAACGCCAAAGGCGAATCCTGTGTACTTCTCAGGGTCATAACCGACATTCTGAAGCACCTTCGGGTGGACCATCCCTGCGCCGAGGATCTCAACCCAGCGACCGTTCCAGTCGATCGACATATCGACACCCGGCTCCACGAATGGGAAGAAGTCGCAACGGAACCTGACCTTGCGGTCGGCCCCAAAGATCCGTCTAGCGAACTCGTACAGCGTGCCCTTGAGGTCGGCAAATGACAGGCCAACGTCCACCGCCAGTCCCTCGACCTGGTGAAACTGCCACTCGTGAGTCGCATCTGTGGCTTCGAAGCGGAAACACTTGCCCGGCGAGACGATGCGCACCGGTGGGTCCTGCTGCTCCATGGTGCGAGGCTGCATTGGCGAAGTCTGTGTGCGCAGCAGCACACCGCCGTCTGGCGAAGAACGCT
>JAJCYX010000293.1 GCA_029262715.1 Chloroflexota bacterium | reverse complement strand
ACGCTTGGCAAGCTGATCGAAAACCTTGAGGCCACCTATCCCGGCTTCAGCGAAACCTTGCTACAAGACGGCAGGCTGAAGCCCGGTCTCGCTGCTGTTTGCGGCCACGCCGCCACGAGGCAGGGCCTGTTGCAGAGGCTGGATGATGACACAGAGGTACATTTTGTACCTGCCGTCTCAGGTGGTTGAGAAGCAAGCTTCACTTCCGATGTGCAGAACAGCGCTCGGCAGATGCGGCCAGTATTAGGTGACGTAGAGGAAGGTCGACTATGGTTGTGAAGCCCAGTGTGAATGGCAAGATTTCGACGGACCTGGAGTTTGAAGATGGCGAACAGCTGTCTGCCGACTGCAAAATCAAAATTGCGGCTGGTGTCACTGGAATCCTCGAGACGATTGGGACGCATGCCGATCCGGACGGCACGGCAGACACGCCGAAACGCGTCGCCAACATGTACGACGAACTGCTATCCGGCTACGCGCTGGATGCAGAGAAGATTCTGAACAACGCACTGTTTGAAGTCGAATACGACGAAATGGTCGTCGTCAAGGACATCGATTTCTACAGTCTTTGCGAGCACCATATGTTGCCGTTCTACGGCCAAGCTCATGTCGGTTACTTGCCTGACCACAAGATCGTCGGGTTGAGCAAGATCCCTCGCCTAGTAGACATGTTCTCGAAGCGCTTACAGGTCCAGGAACGCATGACGCAGCAGATTGCTGCCGCGATAGACGAACTGGTGATGCCAAGAGGTGTTGGCGTTGTCGTTGAGGCGCATCACCTGTGCGCAGCGATGCGTGGTGTCAGGAAGCCGGGCACGATGATGACCACGAGTTCGGTGCGCGGGCAGTTCCGTGACAACTCGTCCACACGTGACGAATTCATGTCTCATGTTCGGTCCAATAACGGCTAACAATCACGAGGCGATCTATTGCAGATTCCAGGCAGCACGGCGCTTGTGACGGGCGGAGGTCGCCGCGTTGGTCGCTCCATCGCTCTTGCGCTGGCTGAGGCAGGCGCGAATCTTGCGGTGCATTACAACAGTTCTGATTCAGATGCCGCAGAGACCGCTGAGCTTGTCCGGGCGTTCGGCGTTCAAGCCGAGCTGTTCAAGGCTGATCTTTCGGACGCAACTGCAACAGCGCGCCTCATTGACGAGGTGAACTCTTCGATGGGCCAGGTGAATATCCTGGTGAACAATGCATCGGCATTTTCAAAGGGAACCCTTGCCGACACATCGCTAGATGTGTGGGAGAGTTACATGGCCGTCAACTTTCGTGCACCATTTCTGCTTGCTCAGGCGATGCACCGATCCTTACCGGAAGATGAGACCGGGAAAGTGATCAGTCTGAACGACTGGCGAACGGCTCGGGCGAACAGGTTCGCTTATGGAGTAAGCAAGGCGGCGCTTTCTGGCCTGACGAAATCACTGGCTGTTGCGATGGCACCGAACGTCCAGGTGAACGAGCTTGCGCTTGGAGCGATCTTGCCCCCAGCAGATTCACTGGACGAGACCGGTGAGCGTGTGGCAAAGGCCGCTCCCGCAGGACGCATGGGTACGTTGGAGGAGGTCTCCTCGGCTGTGATATCGCTGGTTCAAAATGACTTCATCACAGGTGAAACTCTGTATATCGACGGCGGTCGACATGTCCGATAGAGCGGTTTCAGCAGGTACTTGTCACACAGGAGAACTACATGACATCGGTCAGCGGTCTTGACGGTAGGATTGCCCTGATTACCGGCGCTTCGGGAGCACTCGGAAGCGCTGCTGTGAGGGTGTTTTCCGAAGCTGGCGCAACGATATGCTCTTGCGACATGAGGGGTGATGTGAAGATCAGGGTGGATGTCACTGATCCCGTGCAGGCTACTGAAGCGATCGAGAGAGCAGTGAATGACTACGGCAGGATCGACATTCTTCTGAATGTTGTCGGGACGTGGGCGCCGCAACCGCCTGTCGGTGAGATCGACGATGCCACAGTTGGCAAGCTGATGGCGGTCAACTTCACCAGCGTGCTGAACATGTCTCGCGCTGCCCTGCCGCATATGACCGCAAATAGCTGGGGCCGCATTGTGAACGTCGGTGCCAAGCAGGCTCTCAAGAACACTGCAGGAAACTCGGCTTACGGCGCTGCGAAGGCGGCAGTGATCGCACTGACAGAGTCGATTGCGGACGAATCCCGTGCGAACGGCGTTACCTGCAACGCGGGTGTGCCGTCGATCATGGATACGCCTGCGAACCGTGATGGCATGTCGGACGCTGACTTCTCGCAGTGGGTGAAACCTGAACATGTTGCCGAGGTGATGGCGTTTCTGTGTACGGAAGCGGGCGGCAACATCAACGGTGCGGCGATCCCTGTCTGGAACCGTTCATGAGTGAACGCTCACAGGACAGGATCCACATCGATGGCCTAAGCTTCAGCTGCATCATAGGTATCAACGACTGGGAGCGCGTTGCGAAGCAGCCGGTTGAGATTGACCTTACGCTGTACGCTGATGTTTCCAAGGCTGCACAGAGCGATGATGTTGACGACACGATCAACTATCGGACGATCAGCCGAAGCGTTCGGGATTTTGTTGAGGGTTCAAGCTTTGGGTTGGTCGAAAAGCTGTCTGATGGTGTGGCGAGACTGTGCCTGAAGGACGAGCGGGTGCAGCGCGTAGATGTTCGGCTGTGGAAGCCGGGTGCACTCAGGCTTGGACGTACAGTCGGGCTGGAAATCACCCGGACCAGAGCTGATTTATAGACGATCTAACGGTCTGCGTTTGCCAGGGAGAGCGCGTCGTGAAGTTGCTTTGCGTGGCTGGTAAGCGTACTCACGTCAGGTGAGTTTGGTGCGCTTTCCTGTGCAAAGCCAAGCGCGCCCAGTGCGCGTATCAACTCGTCGGCCTTTGGTTGCAGTTCGTGGTCCATGTCTGGCATCCAGTGCAGCGTAAACGATATCGGAGGAAGCAACAGCTCGAATGTCATATACGAGCCTGATTCCAGACTGGGTGTTTCCCAGCGGCACGGCTGAGAAATGTGACAAACTGCGGAGTCGC
>JAJCYX010000292.1 GCA_029262715.1 Chloroflexota bacterium | reverse complement strand
GTCGTGGCGCGCTGGCAGGAATTGGCGCCCGAGGTGCGGCTGGTCGTGGCGTTGCGGGTGTTGATGGAGCCGGAGAAGGACCCGATCCTTCCGGAAGTTCAACCTGCACCTCTTCACCGTTCACTGTGACGGTAACCGGGCTAGTTGAAAGATCTCCAACTACAACATCGTAGTCGGTGCCCTTAATTGTGATTCGATATGTTTTCATCGTCCGGTTCTGTTTCTAATCGCGCTGCCTGCGAACCGGTTTGCCATCTCACGCGTGCGTCCTGCTGCTACCCAGATATTCCCTGAGGACCTTGCTAATCCGCTCAAACTTGATGCTGTAGTCGAAATTGACTCGGACCGATCGGCCTCTGACAGCGCCAACGCGACCGCAATCGCCGCGGCGGCCCTGACGTCGTTGGATTCTGAAACTGCAGATGGTTGGGAGATTTCGGGGGCAGCAGTTGGAGTACCAGAATCTATCTTCGGCACGCTTGCGGAGCCAGATTCCGGGATGAGCGAATCGATGCGATCGAAGGCTTTTATCGAAACTGCCAACACCGTTAGCACGACGAATACCACGCCCATGCCTATCAGGCTGAGCCACAGTCCGTCTTTCAGCAGCTCTTCGTCGAACGTAGTGTCGTCCCCTGTCGCACAACGGCCACGGAACCGGTACTGCCGTGGCCATCAAGTCGTTATTTATAGTGCGAGATTATAGCAGTGATGTTCAGTTGATTTCTTCGATTCGAACAGTCGACCTGATGCCATTAATTTCTACTGAGGCCAGTGTGCCACCGGGCTGGGACGAATCGTCCGAGCGGTAAGTCACACTTACATCCTTGTCCACCCCGTCCACAGTTAGCGGCTGGCGAGTTTTACGAAGCGGGGTCAGCATGTCCGCTTCTGTGATCGCTCTTCTGCGTTCTCGCATCAGGCTTTGAGCCTCTGGTACGCTCACCTCAGCGAAATGGATGACGGTGCCTGGCGGTGCCTGTGCAAGAAGCGGCAGGTCGACCGAAGCTACAACGCCGATCTTGGCGTAGCCGCCCGTAGTCTGGCTATCGGTCATCAAAACTATCGGTTTTCCATCTCCCGGAACCTGGATTGAGCCCGGCACGACTGCATCCGACACAATGTCGTATTTGCCCTGCGATGATTCGATCTGCGGGCCATCGAGCCTCAATCCCTGGCGATCTGAACTTTCTGTGACGGTGTAGGCGGACGCGTAGAAGGATTGGATTCCTGTCGGACTGAACTGTTCCTGCTGAGGACCTGCTATCACCCGCACAGTCAGATCGCTCCCGTATTCGGTCCGCAGCTCAGACGGGAACTTGGCACCTGGCGTGGCGTTGTCTGTATTTATCCCCAGTGGGACTATGTCCCCGGGTTTGAGGGCGGAACCTGAGATTCCGCCGAGTCCTGACGAATAATGAGTTGAGCGAGAACCCAGCACCAGTGGCGTATCGATCCCACCGTCGATAGCTATATAGGACCGCATACCGCTCATTGGCGCCACAAGATGGAGCATAGAACCGGCAGGAACAAAGAACGATTCCCACATTGAGAGCGGAGTGCCGTCCAGAGATGGCTGAAGATCACCACCTGTGATCGCCACATAAGCGTCCTGGCTAAACTCGAACTCAGCGCCGCCGAAAGTCACCTCTATGGCTGCGTCGTCAGGTTCATTTCCAACCAGCAGATTTCCAATTAAAAGCGCTTCCTGATCGGCGGCACCGCTTACGGAAACTCCGTAGCGTTGGAAGCCAGTACGACCTGCATCCTGGATTAGCGAAAGCAGTCCGGGATTGCGGACAATCATTTCTCGAGTCACCTGGTTGACTCCGAGACCTGAATCTCAAAATCTCCTGACGCCACGTCGCTTTCGATCTTCTGAAACTGGTCTTGCGCAATGGGAACGAAGCGGACGAAGTGACCCGGTTGGAGTACAGCGGGTGGAATTCTGTTCTGATCGAATAGAGGTACTGGTGTTCGACCGATCAGTTGCCATCCGCCCGGTGACGCATTTGGATACACGCCTGTCTGGGCCTCGGCGATACCTACAGACCCCGCGGGTACACGCGTCCTCGGCGTGGCGAGCCTCGGCGTGGCAATCCTTGGATCCATGCCGCCAAGGTAAGGAAACCCTGGTGAAAAGCCGATCATGTACACACGGTAAGCGATACTCGAATGGATCTGGATGACCTCTGACGTGTCGAGACCTGCGTTCTCAGCTACCGACTCGATATCAGGTCCATATTCACCACCATATACAGTGGGCAACTCATAGATGAGTTGTGCCCGACGAGTGGCACTCGACGCAACCGAACTGTTCGACTGAACCAGCTCCAGCATCTCTGCATTGATCGTATCGAAATCGAACTTCGCTGCGTCGTAATGGACAAGGAGTGAACGATAGGTCGGTACAAGTTCACGAATCCACGGCGGCGGGAGAGAGGTCAGCGCATCTGCGAAAGCGTACACCCGGTCGTTGATGGCATCACTGATCTCGTTGCCAAACTCGATATTCACGGCTTGATCGCCGACTGGAACGATCTTTGGGAATTCGGAAATCAGAGCCACAACCTCGCCTAGATGATATTTCCGGTCAGAGTACTAGACGATTTCCGACATGCGTTTGATGTCGACGCCCGCGGCTTCAAGTTCACCACGCACTGCACGTGCCAGCTTGACAGCACCAGCAGTGTCGCCGTGAAGGCAGATTGAGTCAGCGCCGAAACCGATTTCAGTACCGTCTACAGCAATAACCCGGCCTTCGGTCGCAAGTTTACGGGAGCGCTCGACCACCTGAGCCTCATCATGCACAACCGCACCTTCCTGTGAACGAGGAACCAGTGTCCCTTCAGCTGTCACGGCGCGGTCGGCGTAGCACTCACGCGCTACTCGAACGCCTTCCTCACGAGCGACTCGCTCCCATGTCGATCCGGCAAGAACCACATGAATAATGTCGGGATCGATTGACCTGACCGCCGTGACAATCGCCCGCGCAATCGGTTCATCGTGCACTGCCCTGTTGTACAGCGCACCGTGAGGCTTCACATGCTGCAGGCGATGGTCCGACGTGAAGGCAGAGAGAGCGCCAACTTGATACTTGACGATGTTGTGAACCTCATCCGGAGTCAATGCCATTTCGCGCCTACCAAATCCTGACAGGTCTGGATACGCGGGATGAGCACCTATTCCGACGCCCTGCTCTTCTGCCAGGGCAACCGTCCGGGCCATCCAATCAGGATCACCGGCATGAAAGCCGGTAGCGATGTTGGCTGAGGTGATGAAGCGGACGATCTCTTCATCCATACCCATTTTGTAGCCGGCGAACGATTCGCCTATGTCCGCATTGAAGTCAATTACACCGTTCATGTTCATCCAGACATGGTCGTTGTTGCTGGCAGTGAAATGCGCGCACAGCGGAAGCTCGTAAGGGATATTCGAGTTCACAAACCGACTCGCACACTAGCATAAGGGAATCTGCGCACTAGGCGTGAACACACTCCTCCGTTTCAACTGAACTTGTATCAGGCCATGCCCACAAACAGCGGAATATTGAATCTACCTGACGAGTTTCTTTCGGAAGTCGCCGCGCTCGAGTCTCAGTACTTGAGTTCGCAGGACCCGAGGCTCCAATCTGGCTTCGATGGTGGAGCTGCACGCTGGAAAGAGGAACGGGGGCCGATTATCGAGGCCGTCGACCATGATGGGACGTTCATGGATGTCGGTTGTGCAAATGGCTACTTACTTGAGACCGTTTCAGCATGGTCAACACTGGAAAAACGATGGCATCTCATCCCTTACGGAGTGGACATCAATCCTGGCCTGATTGTTGAAGCGATGAGGCGGTGGTCCGGGGTCGCCGATCATTTCTGGGTAGCGAATGCCTGGGAGTTCGCACCACCGGAGAAGTTCGATTTTGTGTACTCGACAACGGCATGCGTGCCAGAAAGTTACTTAGCTCCATACGTTGCCAGGCTTCTCGATCGGTACGTGAAACCTGGTGGACGATTGATCGTCGGCGACTACGGGAGCAAGGCAATGCGCATCGTTCCAGCGAACATTGGTGAAGTGTTGAGCGACTTCGGATTCCCCGTTGCAGGCACGATGCAAGGTGGACGGATGCGAGACAAAAAAGGTCCGGTAACCCGGTTCGCATGGCTTGCGAACTGACCGTTTGGCCGGCGCATATCCGAGTAGACCTTCCCAACAACTACTCAGAAACCCAGGTTTTTCTCACGCATGCTAACGAACCGTCCCTGGCCAATCACGACGTGATCAATAACCTCTACATCGAGCAGTCGACCGGCCTCTACAAGCTGTCCCGTAAGCCGGATATCTTCAGGGCTTGGGGTCGGATCACCCGACGGATGATTGTGAACCACCATGATCGCCGGCAAATTGCGTCTGACAGCGGCTGCGAACACCTCGGCAGGTCGAACAAGCGCCGCATTCACACTACCGATATACAGCTCGTCCGTGCCTACAACCTGGTTCTTGGTGTTTAGCAACACAACACGCATGTGCTCCCGGTCAAAGGCCGACATCTCAGGCATGTACAGAGCAGCAATGTCATCCGGTGACCCGATCCGTGGAGCCTTGCTTGGTTCCAGTGCGGCGACCCGACGACCGAGTTCAATCCCCGCCAGCAACTGACAAGCCTTGGCGTCGGAGATTCCTTTGAGATCACATAGTTCTTCGTAGCTTGCCCTGGATAGACCCTGCAGCCCATCGACAACTGACAGGAGCCGAGCAGACATAGCGACTACGTTTTCGCCTTCAAGCCCCGTGCGCAGGAGAATGGCCATCAGTTCGGAGGTCGATAGATTCCTTGCACCTCGCAGACGCAATCGCTCACGCGGTCGTTCTTCGGTCGGAAAATCGCGTATTGCGGGGCCAATCGGACCGGTCGAATAGACATTTTCGTTGACCGTCGTGACCATGGCTGACTCCAATGCAGTTGGCGGACTGCTCAGGAGCCTAATACGCCGGGTGGGCTAACTCGAACTCAAATGTCACTCACCTTAGTCAGCAACAGGGTCAGCATCAGACAGCGATCAGTTCGAAGCCTGTGCCGCTTGAAGCATCGCCCTCGCATAGCCCGTGGTGTAGGCAAAACCGCTGTACCGGGTTGAAGAGATGCCTCCGAAAGGATTCTCTCGGTCTGCATCGATCAGCGGCGGATGCTCCGGATATACCAGCCGCGGGTATTTCTGACGCACCAGTTCTCTCATCACCGCCGCCATGTCGACTTCGCCCTCGTCCAGGTAAACCTCGGTGTATTTCTGGCCCGGAATCTCGGTAATCACGTTGCGATAGTGCATGTGGTTGATCTGGTCTCGCTCACCGAAATAGCGGCAGACCTCGACAGGGTCACCGCCCAGCTCACGCGTTACACCACAGTCAAAGGTAATCCCGTTGTGAGGACTGGGCACAATGTCCACCAGCTTTTTCCAACCCTCAATGCTGCCCATGATCTGCTCAGAGCCGCGGCTGATTGGAGCAGGAGGATCATTCGGGTGCAGTGCGAGTCGTACACCTGCTTCCTCTGCCACCGGAACCACGGCAGAGGAAGCAGG
>JAJCYX010000291.1 GCA_029262715.1 Chloroflexota bacterium | reverse complement strand
GGGAGCAGGTAAATGTATCCCAGGCACACAAAAGCAAAAATGGCATTTTCCAGCAGTCTCAACCGCAAGGCCATTGGACTTCTCTTTATGGGCCTATTACTCGCAGCTGCAGTTGCTTGCAGCGGCACTGAAGGGACGACTGGTCCGCAGGGGCCAACAGGACCCGAGGGAGATCGTGGTCCGGCCGGGCCACAGGGCTTCCCCGGTGAGACCGGCCCGGTTGGCCCGGCCGGAATTCAGGGCTTCCCAGGAGAGACCGGCCCTAAGGGCGACACGATCGATATTGTCGCCGGTCCGGGCTTCACAGTGACCGAAGTTGGGGATACCGTTCGTGAAGCCAGTGTGAACTTCGCTGGTACAGGCTCGGAAGCCACGGCGTCACACTCAGACCACGACCATGACGGCACCTACGCCCGGCAGGACGAGCTTGAGGCGGCGGGCGGCCAACTGCTCAACTGGGCCAACCTGTTCAACATACCGTTCGATCCATCGAGCGAGATTCTTGGATCATTGTCCTGCAACTCCGGCGAAGTTGCGCAGTGGGACGGCGACGCATGGGTTTGTGCAACAAGTTCAGGGAGTAGTGGTGGTTCAGGTCCTGCTGCACTCAGTTCTGGCATTCCAACGGATAATTCGCTGGTTACGTTGGACTCAGGCTTTGACACGGGAGAGCGGACTTCCACTGTTATCGGTTCCGACGGACTACCGTTCATCGTCTATTCTAACCCTGACACTCGACAACTGTTCGTGGCTCACTGCGAAGAAGCTGACTGTTCGACAACCACAATTACGTCGCTTGACCCTGATCCTGTGATCGGCAGGTTCAATTCTGTAGCGATAGGCAGCGACGGCTTGCCGATCATTGCGTACCAGGACCAGGACAAGCTGGACCTGAAGGTTGCGCACTGCGACAACGTTCAATGCACTTCTTCAACCCGCACTCCGATCGACACGGCGGGTTTTGTGGGACGGTATAACTCCATCGCCATCATGTCGGACGGGTTTGCTTCGATCACATATGAGGACCAGACGAACCGGGACTTGAAGTATGCGCACTGTCGGTCATTGCTGTGCACCAGCCCTACGATTAACGCGATAGTGACATCAGGGAACGTCGGTACCGACTCATCTATTGCGATGGGAGTCGATGGACTGCCGATCATCTCATACTACGACTCGGATTTTAGGGATGTGATGGTGGCGCACTGCAATCAGCTTGAATGCAGTTCAGCTTTGAACACACGGCTCGTAGCGGCTGGCGATGTAGGCGAGCACTCTGAGCTGTTGATTGGTGCAAACGGCTTACCGTTGATTTTCTACAAGAATAGTTCATCGTCATCAATTGCCGTAGCCCAATGCCCGAATGTGATATGCAATACAGCCGTGGCTCTGGATATCACAACCCCAGGGACGTTCGGCAGATGGATCTCTGCTGGCCTGGACAACAACGGTTTACCAATTGTGGCGTTCGAGAATCAGGTTCTGAATGATGTCGTCGTCGCACACTGCACAGATTTCATCTGCACCGATGCTGTCCTAACAACCGCTGACAACACGGCCGTGTCAGGACAGAGACTGTCCATGGCGATAGGGACTGATGGGAATCCGGTGATCACATTCGCAAGAATCGACACGGATACTTTGCATGTCCTGCACTGCTCCAACGAGTTCTGTGCTCCCTACTTCAAACGTCAATAACCCGCGATGTTGAGGTACAAGTAAAAGCGCCGGCACCAATGCCGGCGCTTTTCTATTGGGCTCGAACCTGAGCGCACTTGTCGTCATAGTCCTGAGTGCTGTCGTGCTTATTGCTACGCCCCCACGTCGTCGTCTCCACTTTCCGAACCTTCGTCATCCGAGCCCTTGTCTCTGTCGTTGTCATCGTCGGGGCCTTCATCACCGTCATCGTCCGGGCCCTCGTTGGCATCGTCATTTGGGAAGATTCCAACTTCATTCAGGTTGCCGTCCAGTAGCACTTCCAACTCTTCGCCATTCGCATTCCGAACCTCAACCTCCCAGACAGCGCCCTCATCGTCGCCGTTTTCAACTTCGAGGAGAGTGCTACCACTGCCAACGATCTCAAGGGCCGCAGCAGCAGCAGCATCGGCTTCAGGACCACTGGCATTTTCACCGCCGTTGCCACCCGAGACGGCAGAAACCGTGATACCACCGGCTGTCGAAACAACTGCAACGACGGCCACAATCAGGCCAATAAAATAGCGTTTTTGCATGTCAATCACCTCTAGACAATCGTCAATTCAAGAGTAGTTGGCGGTCTTCCCCCGCCCGGATCATCTCCGTTTCATCAATAGTGCCAACCACGTGCTGAATCCACGCTGAACCGGTCCCGCCGCCCGGTTAGAGTGCGGGTTCAGGCGGGGTTCAGGCCGCATTGCGTACGATTAGGTGTTCAACTTTGTCGATGCGCACGTTCGAAGTCGCAACCGGCTCAACCACCGTGATCGAACTGCCCTGTTTTTGCGAACCTTCAAGAAGAGTCCTGAGCGTTTTCAATTGTCCCAATCCCACTCAACCACGCCCACACCAACGGCCAGATCCTTCCGCTACAGTCCAGACGACACAAGTACAGTCGGGATGACACAAATCCCACCCCCACTCAACCAATGCGAATACTCGTTGTAGAAGACGAAAAGAACGTCGCGAATGCAATCCGTAAAGGCCTCGGGACGGAAGGCTATGCGGTCGATATTGCTTCCGATGGCCGGGAAGGTCTGTGGTACGCAACCGAGCATCCGTACGACGTCATCATCCTGGACATCATGCTCCCGGAGATCGATGGTTTCGCTGTCTGCAAGGCGCTGCGTGGTGCAGACAACTGGACGCCTGTGCTCATGCTCACAGCCCGAACGGCCGAGGAAGACGAAGCAACTGCCCTCGATCTCGGCGCGGACGACTATCTTTCCAAGCCCTTCTCACTCGTCGTCCTCAAAGCACACATACGCGCACTCGTCCGCCGAGGCTCTGAACCCCGTCCTTCCAGTATCGAAATTGGCGCTCTCAAAGTTGACCCTGCAGCTCGCAAGTGCTGGGTCAGTGACGCCACCATCCAACTGACCACTCGAGAGTTCTCGGTGATCGAATTCCTGGCCCGCAATCCAGACAGAGTCGTCTCAAAGCTCGACGTGCTGGACAACGTGTGGGACTACAACTTCGATGGCGATCCCAACATCGTCGAGGTCTACGTCCGCCGTCTCAGAACTAAACTCAATCTACCCGATGTGGGACCGACCATTAACACGGTCCGCGGCGCAGGCTACAGACTTGAGATGCCAGCAAAAGAACAGGGCGAAACGAGTTGAGCGTGTTGATCTCAAGTCTCAACCCACGGCGCTACTCGATTCGAGTTCGAGTCGCCCTGCTGTCGCTCATCACCGTCGCCATCGCCCTCGCAGTCTTCTCAGTAGTACTCGTCACAGTGCAACGTGAGCTGCTGATCGACCGAATAGAAGAGGCGTTAGCAACGCGTGCTCGTGACGTCGGTGCGCTGGCCCGCTCGGGACAGTCTTTCTCGGCGATCAACGAAGGTGGGGAAGACGCATTTATCCAGGTACTCGACAGCAACGGATCGGTGGTCTCCGCCTCCAGCAACATTATCGACCAGGCTCCATTCTCCATAGCGACTGTCGCACCTGGCGAACTTCGCTTCATCGACGCCTCGGGATTCGTTAGCAACGACTTCGACAGCTTTCGAGTTGCCCTGTTCGGCATCGGATCCGAAGACAACCCTCTGACCATTCTCGTTGGCCAGAACCTGGAGTCGGTGGCGGACAGCACCGAGGTCCTCGTCGTGATACTCATCGTGGCCATTCCCGTGCTCACCCTGCTCGTCGGCATAGCAGCCTGGTTCCTGGCAGGCAGAGCCCTGAAACCGGTGGACACGATGCGCTCAGAGGTCGATCAGATCGGTGGTGAGATCTCCGGACGCCGAATAGACGAACCTCGCTCGGAGGACGAGGTCGCGAGGTTGGCCAGGACGATGAACCGCATGCTGGAGCGGGTCGACACCGTGCAGCAGAGTCAGAAGCGCTTCGTGGCTGATGCCTCGCACGAATTGCGGACACCTTTGACCGCGTTCCGGGTGGGACTCGAAGCCAGCATCGACACCTCTTCAGATGACGATATAACCGGACTGCTCAGATCGTCTCTGTCTGACGTGGACCGCATGGAACTCCTCATCGAAGAGTTGCTTTTGGAAGCGGCTGAAGCTGAAGGCAGTTCGCCCGCCGCTATGCAGATCGATCTTGACGACATCGTGCTGGAAGAGGTGAGCGCTACGAGGACCGGCACGTCCATCGAGATCGACGCTAGTCGCGTCTCGGGAGCGCAGACCATTGGCATAGCAAGCCAGTTGCGAAGAGCCGTGCGAAATCTGCTCAATAACGCGGTACGCCATGCGCATTCCGGAGTGTCCGTGGTCCTGGAAGAGAACGACGTCGGTACCCGGTTAGTGATCGAGGACGACGGTCCCGGCATCCCTGAGACCGAACAGGAACGGATATTCGAGCGATTTGTACGACTCGACGCTGCCAGGACCAGCGGTGAGTCGGGGGGGGGGGGGCTTGGCCTGACCATCACACGGCGAATAGTTGAGGCTCACGGAGGCCGGGTTTACGCAGACTCTCAGTTCACTGACGGTGCGAGGTTCGTGATCGAACTACCTCGCCGGACCGATAACTAGAGCAGCCTACCGCCCCAACCTGCGCAGCACCTCGAGCGCTGCCTGTGACGAAGCAGGCGACATGAGGTACAGCCCGGACCAACCTTCGCTCTGAGTTCGCTCTGCCTGCGAAACAGCCAGATCGAATCCAGACTTCCGCTGGTCGTCCTCGTTATCGTATTTCGCGAAGCGGTCGAAAATACCTTGCGGTACCCGCACTCCCGGCACCTGCGCAAACCGCTCAGCGTGCGCAAGACTCGTTAAGACCATCACGCCCACGATGATCCGAGATCGCTTTCTCACCTCGTCCAGCTGTTCCAGCGCAGCCCAGTCGAACGCGGGCTGCGTCATCACGTAATCAGCACCCGCCGCCAGCTTCCGATCAAGCTTCGCCAACTCGCCCGCAGGATCAAGCGATTCCGGCTCGAACCCTGTGCCAATAGTGAAATGCGTCTCCGGATGCGATTGGCGGCCGAGCGGCTGCCCTCCGAAGTCGACGCCAGCGTTCAGGCTTCGATTCGCAAGTTCGATCATGCGAGTCGAGTCTAGATCGAACACCGCCGTAGAGCGCGGGTATGTAGGTGACATCTTCGGTGGGTCACCTGTGACAAACAGCACATTGTGAATGTTTCT
>JAJCYX010000290.1 GCA_029262715.1 Chloroflexota bacterium | reverse complement strand
TGTCAGCGAGAGTGGCTTCTACAATCTTCATACTACTGATTTTCACCTCTGAATAACGATATTATCGTGCCAATTTGTCAGGCGCCATTATCGACGGAACAATCACCATAGTATTTGATGATTTGTAGATATGCAATTCTTGCATACGTCTATATGGTGCTTAAAAGGGCTTTTTGTGTGTTTCCCAGTGAATTTTGTTTACAGAACACCTGTTTCAGAGCAGATATAAAAAGGTGAATACCAGGTATCAGGACGGTAACAACACCTGCCCAGTCCAGACAGCGCTTCATGGTGAGTGTGGGGCTCGAAAACAGGATTGGTCGGTGAAATTTTGGTCAGGCTATGGCCGAGCACCGGCTGTCTCCAGGACCTGCTCAAGCTGTGCCAGTGTGAATGGCTTCGCCAGGAACTGGTCTGCGCCGAGCTGCCTGACGCCTTCTCGGTCGTTGGCATTTGCGTGGGCGCTCATGACGATGATGTGGCCGGGCCTTGGTGCCGAGCCTCCACGTAGCTCTCGTAGGACCTCGAAGCCGTCCATCTTTGGCATCATCAGGTCCAGGAACATCAGGTCCGGCTGCTCTTCTCGAAGCCGCTCAAGACCGGCCTCGCCATCGGTGGCGCTTCTCACCTCTTCGTGACCCACAACCTCCAGCATCGCCGTTACGGCCAGCATGGTGTTCGGATCGTCTTCAACTATTAGGACTGTGGTCATGCAGATGTCTCGGAGTTCGCGAAAGCTCGCAGGCTTGATTCTGAATATACGGAGATTTGATGCGATCTGGCAGGTGATTAGGGATCAGAAGGGTGATTTTCTGCCAACGGCATTTGCCAACTCTTTTAGCCTGAACGGTTTGGATAGTACCTGATCAATGCCAAGGTCTTTCAGATTTTCTTTCGGCACGGGGTTTTCCATTGCCGTCATAAGCACAACTTTGGCAGGCTTCGAAATCTCGGGGTCGCTGCCCATTTTCATCAGGAACTGCATTCCGTCTGTCACTGGCATGACTAGATCAAGTAGCAGTATTTCGGGTAGTTCGTCTTTCAGGAACTGGAATCCTTCTTCCGCGCCTGTTGCCGCAAACACCCTGAAGCCGCCTATGACTTCTAGTCCGGCTTCAATTGCTGACCGCACGGTCTCTTCGTCTTCAACGATCAGTAGCTTTATATCGGTTTCAGATTCTGGTGGCGATTCTGGTGGTGAATCGGGAGATCCTTCCGGCATTCAGACTCGCTTTCTCAACTGTCCGGGTATTCGGGGGTCTGGTGGCTGCTCAGATGGATCTGGCCAATCGAATCGGAAAGTGTGGCCGTCTGTGAGCGTATTCACGGTGCGAACAGCACGATTATACGATTATCCTGTTGGCAGCACGGTACGGAACCCCGTACAAACCTTTGCTGAATTCGATCCATTCTGCAGAGTTACTGAACGACTACTGACTAGCCGCCATGCGCGGTACTGGAACCATCTATTTGAGGATGAATCAGCAGACGATTTTGGGCGGCAGCCTTAGTGGCGCTCCGGTCACAGTGGCGCTGGTTGCTATAAATGTACTGGTCTACCTGCTGCTGACTGCGACTGGCGGATCACAGGACAATGTGAATCTGTATCGCTGGGGCGCTAAGTACGGTCCGGCGCTGGCTGATGGTGAGTGGTGGCGGCTTGTGCTGCCGATCTTCATGCACATTGGCTTCTTCCACCTGCTAACTAACTCGATTGGGTTGCTCATCTTTGGCTCGATGGCAGAGCGACTCCTCGGCAGTCCTGCCTATCTTGCGATCTACCTTGTGACCGGAATCCTGGGCAATGTTGCCAGCTTCGTATCGTCGCCAGCACTGGGAGCAGGGGCTTCTGGGGCCGTATTCGGCGTGATTGGCGCGTTTGCCGTCTACCTGCTGCTCAACCGCCGGATCATGGGTGATGTGGCGCGGCAGGCGTTGACCAGTGTGGCGTTCATTATTGTGCTCAATATCGGAATAGGCTTTGCGACTGCCGGTATCGACAACGCGGCTCATGTTGGCGGTCTCCTGGGTGGGCTGTTCATGGCGTATCTCGTTTCGCCGCGTCAACGCATGGTGATTTCACAGGGTTGGAGCGAGTTCAGCCCTCCGAGGATGGGTGTTTCTGTGCAGCGACAGAAGGGTCTGCTGCTTGCGGCTGCCATTGCCATTGGGCTGGCGATCACGGTGATTGGGACGACGGTTCGTGCGCAGGACTATCCGTACGACGATATCTATTCGATCTGTGGCGTCAGCTTTGGCGATTTCTCAGACCCCGATGGCCCAGTCCCGTTCGGCTGCGACAGGATCACCGGCTAGGTGTGACGAGCCGCGTCTCTCTGTCATCCCGACCGCAGCGGATGGATCTGAGCGGCAAGCCGCGTTTTCTTGTGTCGCACGGTCCCCGGAGAGATTCTGAATCAAGTTCAGAATGACAGGTACGCCACTACGACATGCGTCGGTAGCAACAAGACTTGTGTTTGAGTTTGCCCCGCCCACCAGGTCCTTCGCGCCCGCTCAGGACGAAGGGCGGTGTACCGCGTTTTGCCGCGTGCGGCGTTTTAGAGTAGGGACGAGCAAAAACACTGCGCCTGGTCTTGGCGCTGGTCTGGACATTGCTTTTCGATTGGCTCTGCGTGACAGACTCCGACGGGTATCGGGTTGGCCGAGATGCCGCTGGCCGATTATGGTGTTCAGACCGCACTAAGCCGGTTAACCGGCACTTTTTATGAGGATCGCGATGTATGGGATCGGTCGCTGAGGGATGCACATTCGAGACGGAACGACTGCTCGTTGCTGACTGGCGCAATCGTCCTGTGGCCGGCTGGCCGTCATCTGATCTTATTGACGCTGTCGTGTTGATGCTGACACCAGCTGTTACTAGCACCCTTCCGGGTGGGTGGCAGGGTGATTACAGCGAGGACCGTGCGAAGCGATGGATCGAGGAGCGTGATGACGAAAGTACGGTTCTTGAGGTTGTGGAGAAGGCGAGTGGGCAGACGGTTGGGCTGATGCTGATCGGTGATGGCGGTTCAGAAAACGGAGGCACCGACATCAGGCTCGGATACATGCTCTGTGAGTCTGCCTGGGGTCGGGGTCTCGCATCCGAAATGGTCTCCGGATTCGTGGAATGGGCCCGTCAGCGATCAGAAATCGCCTCTATCACCGGTGGTGTGGAACCTGACAATATCGCCTCGGCCCGAGTGCTGGAGAAGTGCGGTTTCCGAACGGTTGGTTTGCCAGAACCCGAAGGCGAGCAGCTATACCGGCTTGAGCTTCGCTAGTTCAGGCCAGCACAAGTCTCAGTCGGTCTCAGCCGCTCGTGATGTAGCCACTGGGCCACATGTATAGCGTTCACTCACCTACATCCACCACTCCGACAGTGCGCATTTCTGTCCCATTTCCGCCAATTCCAGTCCGGGTTAGTGCCTTTCACGACTTGACATGCAGCTGATTTGCTACTGATAATCTGTATCAGGAGTAATTTGCATTTGACTACATCCGGACAGGTACGGCACGACCTGATCGCCACTCTCGAAGATAGCGGCTTTCGCCTCACCGCGCCCCGGCGTAGGGTGGCGGATTCGATCGACGGCCAGGCTGACGCGTTCACAGCTGAAGACCTTTGCGACTCCGTTCCCGGCGTAGGCCGCGCAACCGTCTACCGCACGATTAAGCTGTTCGTCGAGGCAGGCGCACTATGCAAGTTGGCTATGCCGGACGGCGCACCGAAGTACAGCCTCTCCAAAATCGGCCACCACCACCACACAGTCTGCGTCCGCTGCGGCAAGGTTGGTGACTTCCGGGACTCGACCGTCGAACGCATGCTCCGTTCCCTCGTCAAAGAGGTTGACGGGCAGATCGTCGGCCACCGGATGGAGGTCTATGTGGACTGCTCGGACTGCTCAACAAGCTAATCTCATTTCACCGTTCTCAACCCATATCTAACCGAAATCACAGATGATACCGAGTATCGAAAACCAATCTAGTCCAGGCAGCACAACCGTCGCAAATGCGCCGCAGCCGGTCCTCGTATTTGACGAGGTCTGGTTCGGTTACGACGGTGACATCGCCGTGCAGGACATCACGTTCTCGGTAACTCCGGGCGAGTTCACCGCGGTGCTCGGTCCGAACGGCAGCGGCAAGACGACGCTGCTCAAGCTGGCGCTAGGGATCATCAAGCCGCAGCGCGGGACTGTGCGCATATTCGGACAAGATCCGAGATCGTTCAACGAGTGGTCACGCGTGGGCTACGTGCCGCAGCGGGTTGAAGCGGTGCAGACACGGTTCCCGGCGACTGCACGTGAGGTCGTCGCATTCGGAAAGTACAGCGGATTTGACCCGCTACGCCTCTTCCGCAACTTCCGCAGCGGTTCTGACAGCGATGTCGAAAACGCGCTTGAACAGGTGGGAATTCCGGAGCTGGCGGATCGCCGGGTTTCGGACATGTCGGTCGGGCAGCAGCAGCGCATGTTGATCGCCCGCGCGCTGATCAGGCAGCCCGAGCTGCTGCTGATGGACGAGCCAGTTGCGGGTGTCGATGCCGCCGGGCAGGAGGCGTTTCACGCGCTCGTCAGCCGTCTCAACTCTGAAATGGGAATGACGGTGATGCTGATATCGCACGACATTGGTGCCGTGATGCGGGAGGCAACAACGTGTGCCTGCATCAACCGAGAAATCGTGTTTCACGGTGGCGTTCACGACATGCGGTCGTCTGATCTTTCGAAACTGTACGGCTTCCCTGTCGATATCCTTCTCCACGACCCGAATCACACGCACAGGTAGCGATCAGCGAATGCCAGAGATCCTTGAATATGACTTCATGCGGCGGGCGCTGTTAGCGGCGCTGCTGATCGGCGCGTTCTCGCCCGCATTCTGGGTCTTGCTTGTGCTGCGGCGACTATCACTGATCGCAGACAGCCTTTCGCACGTTGCGCTTGCGGGTGTTGCGATCGGGTTGCTCACGAACATATTTCCGCCATACATCGCACTTGCCTCGACCGGAACCGCAGCGGTGGCCATCGAGGAACTGCGGTCTCGGCGCATGCTGCCCGGAGACGCTGCGCTGGCGGTGTTCCTTTACGGAGCGCTAGCAGTTGCCGTGGTGATCATCTCGATCGCCGGCGGCTTCAACTCGAGCCTGTTCGGGTTCCTGTTCGGGTCGATACTGACCGTCAGTGAAACGGACCTGTGGCTGATCGGCGGTCTGACCGTCGTGGTGGGCCTGTTTGTTGC
>JAJCYX010000289.1 GCA_029262715.1 Chloroflexota bacterium | reverse complement strand
TGCGTTCTTGATAGTAGACAAACTCGGGTAACAGACAGCGACAGATCTACCAGATGAGCAGCAGATCGTTCGGCTCCGGTCCACTGCGCTCAGGAAACGCGGCTTGCCGCTCGCCGCAGCCACTCGCTTGCCATGTAAACTCGCCCGGCGAATGATGCTCGAATCCACTCCTATGAGTTCCGGCATCTCCGAATGAATCACAATCGACCATTGACCGACCGTCAACTCGTTCAAGTCTGTTCAATTCGTTTCGAAGGAGAAACTCATGCCTTTCAAGGTTGCCGTGATGGCAAGCAAGCACCACCGCACCGACCTCTTTGAAAAGGCCGGAATGGAGGTCGTCGAAGGATCGGTCTCTAGCACGGAAGAGATGATCGACCTGCTCCGTGATGCAGATGGAGCGCTGATCGGCACTCAGCCGTTGACGACACGTGAGGTGCTTGAGGCGTGCCCAAAGTTGAAGGTCGTGAGCAGACTTGGTGTTGGGGTCGATTCGATAGACCTCGACGCGGCGACCGAGCTTGGAGTGCTTGCGTGCAACGTTCCAGGCGTCAACACGACAGAAGTTGCCGACCACGCAGTGGCGATGCTTCTTGCGCTGACGAGACGCCTCTACGACACGATCACGACGACAAGGGCAGGGCAGTGGTCTGAGAACCCGCGCCTGACCGGTGAGTATCAGGAAACCGTGCGCCGCATTGCGGGTCACACCGTTGGCATCATCGGGTTCGGCAATATCGGCAAGGCGTTTGCAACCCGGATCCGCGGATTTGGGCCGGAGCGAATCCTGGCCGCTGACCCGTATGTTTCCCAGACCAACGCAGACCTCTATGGCGTGCAGATGGTCGACCTCGACGTATTGCTGAGGGAATCTGACTACATGACGGTGCACACGTCTGCGACCGAAGAAACGCACCACATCATCAACGCTGATGCATTTTCGAAGATGAAGCCGACCGCAATGATCGTGAACTGCGCCCGGGGCCCGCTGGTGGACGAGACGGCTCTACAGGTAGCGTTGCGCGACGGCTTGATCGAAGCGGCCGCGATTGACGTGACGGAGGTTGAGCCGGTGGACCCGGAGAGCCCGCTGTTGCAGATTCCGAACCTGATTGTGACACCGCACCTCGCCGGCTACTCACCAAAATTCCTTGAGGAATGCCCGATACTCCAGGCGGAGTCGGTAATCAACGTGCTGACAGGCACGAAGCCACACGGCCTTGCAAATCCCGAAGTGATCAAGTCGATAGCGGTGATGCGTGCTACCGGAGATGGCGGCCGCTGGGCAGGCGTCCCAGACTTTTCTACGGCGCTGCAGGTTTAGGCGCGTGCGCCGTTTTCAGCTTAAGAACGCTGGTTCGCCGGATTGATTTGTTGACGAGTGCGCTGGAAGGGCGAGTAAGAGACACTGCGGCAGGCTTAGGCCCGCTGCCTCAGATTTTCACCCGCATTGCTCGGCCTATCTCACGGTCGGCATCACGCTGTTTGATGGTTTCTCGCTGGTCAAACTGTCGTTTACCGCGGCCCAGGCCAATCAGCATCTTTGCGCGTCTGCCTTTGATGTAGACCTTTAGCGGCACGATAGTCAGGCGCGCCTTCTGCATCTCACGCTGGATGTGAGCGATCTCCTTCTTTTTCAGGAGAAGCTTTCGGACGCGGATCGGGTCGTGCTGGTCATACTCCCCGGCGGCGGCATATGGAGCGATGTTGGTGCTGTGTAGCCACGCCTCGCCATTGCGCACCTGTACATACCCTTCGGCAATCGTCATGTGACGGGCGCGCACCGACTTGATCTCGGAGCCAGTGAGGACCATTCCGGCCTCAAACGTCTCAAGAATCGCGTAGTCGAACCGGGCGCGCCGGTTCGTGGCTATGGTGGTGTCGGCAACTTTTTCAGCCATAGCTGACAAGTGTAAGCGGAAGTGGAGGGTTGGGAGGAGTGTGACGTGCCCGGTGTCTGAGTATTTACGCGCCCAGAACTGATGCCAGACAGGCATAAGCAATGACCGGCCAAACACCCGAGCGACCTTCTAACGTGCCGCTGCTGCGACCTCGGTGTGTCCGGTCTGGAAGTTCAACTGCTTGATCGCAGCAGTCATCTGCACATCGTCTGTCAGTGTCAGTTGCGAGTTAACCGGAAACTCGACCAGTACGTCAGGCTCAACGCCCGTGCCCTCGATCAGTCGGCCATCCGGTGTGAACCACCGGCCGATGGTGAGGTAGAGACCTCCACCATTCGAAAGCTGTCTGAGCAGGTTCACTGAGCCCTTCCCGAAGGTGGAAGTGCCGATAATCACTGCACGTCCGTGGTCCTGCAACGCACCTGCAAGAACCTCTGATCCGCTCGCCGAGAAGCCGTCAACAAGCACAACCAGCGGGATTTCTGGGAACTTGCCACCGTCACGCACCGGCCAGTCGTCACGCTGCCCACGAGAATCGATCTCATACGTGACCAGTCCGTCTTCAAGGAACTCAGACGCCACGTTCACGGTGGATGTCAGAAGGCCGCCGGGATTGGCACGCAGGTCGATAACTATTCCGGGTGCGCCCTGGTCAATTAGCTGTTGCACGCCGTCGCGCACCTCATCAGGTGTCTCAGCTGTGAACTGGTTGATCTTGACGACGCCATAAGGCCCGTCCTCGGGGTTGAGCATTCGCACTCGAACACTCGGGTCCTCGATAGTGTCCCGAACGATAGATATATCGATAGGTACAGCGCTGCCGACGTGCTCAACAGTAAGCACAACCGCCGTGCCACGCTGCCCGCGAATCTTGTTGACAGCCTCGATCACGCTCCAGCCACGGGCGTCTTCGCCGTCCACAGCTAGGATCTTGTCGCCGGGGCGGATACCGGCGTTCATAGCCGGACTGTTCTCCAGGGGAGCCGTGATGATGACCGTTTGACGGTCTGGCGACATTTCGACCTGTGCGCCGATGCCTTCAAAGTTTCCCTGGAAACCCTGTCGTTCAATGGCGAAGGTGTCCGGCGGTATGTATGACGTGTAGCGGTCGCCGAGCTCTTCCAACATAGCCCGGACAGCCGCTTCAGAGATCGCCTGAGGATCGATCAGCGAGGCGTCAACATACTCTCGTTGCAGCAGCCGATAGGTCTCCCAGATGATCTCCAGGTCTGCCGGAACAGCGTCTGGTCTGTCCGCGGCTGGAATTGCGGTAGGTGTTGCGATTGTGCCGTCATCGAGGACAACCGGAGCGCCGTTCTGAGCGACCGGTTTGGCGTCAGAGCCACATGCAACCGCTGCGATGGCTGTGAGGCCGATAACTAGGGGAAGGAGCTGGCGTCGGGAGAACATCATCCATGAGGACTGCCAGTGCCACGGATTTCGCAAGTTCGTTGGGGTCAGCATGCGGCTCTCAGATTATGTCGCCCAGGGCGAGCTTGGATGTTTTCGAACGACGAGGATTGCTTGTAGCGGCAGTTGATAAAACTAGCCTAGCATCGGTGCCCGATTCCGCAGCCCGTGTAAGCCGTCACCTGTTCAGGTACGAGCGCGGGTGTCTCGTCGATGCATTGGAGTGGTTAAGAGTCCCGAGCGATGCGGATCACGAGGTGTGTTCGCAGGACGGCCCAGGCACCACCCAGCACGAATTCGCTTCTGTCAACTTTACATAACGTTGATAGTGCGAACCTGTTTCAAACTGGGATTGGGGTCTGCCCTGCATGTAGAGAAGGGTGCTAGGTGAAGAACCCCGGTGGAGTGCATTACCTTCTAACAGGCTCTTTCAGGCCGCTGCCGGTGACAGGTACCAGCACGCTTTCTTGCCTGCCTATCGCTCCGCTGGCCAGCAGTCTTTCCAGGCCCGCAAATGCCGCTGCTGACGTTGCCTCGCAGAATATCCCTTCATCCCTGGCCAGCCTGCGTTGCCACTCCAGCGTGACGTCATCACCTACCGACACCGCTTCTCCGCCAGAGTCCCTGACCGCCTCTACGCACTGGCCAAGCCTTGGTGGAGAGCTGACCGCGATGCCGGACGCAACGGTTGGCTGTGCGTCGGATGCCTGCCATTTGGTGCCGGTGATCGCCGCAGTAATCGGTTGAACATTCTCGGCTTGTACGGCATGAAACTTCGGAGCGGAGGAAACCGCATTGGCGCTAAGTAGTTCGTCGTGTCCGGCCTTAGCACCGATTAGCAGTGAGCCGTTGCCGACCGGCAGCACGATGTGTTGAACGCCAGGCGCTGCGCTGCATGCAATTTCATATGCAACGGCCTTCATGCCTTCAGAGAAATAGGGCGACAGGTTGTGCGACAGGTACGGAAGCCCGCGCTCAGCCACAAACTGCTCAGCAGCATCGGCGGCAGCCTGCCGTGGACCGTCGACGGCATGGAGTTCTGCACCGAAAATGCGTATCTGGTCGAGCTTTCCACTGGCAGCGCTGGCGGGGACAAAGACGTGCGCCTTCATCCCGGCGGCGGCGGCGTAGGCCGACAGCGATGCGCCCGCGTTGCCCGACGAGTCCTCGACAAACTCGGTGACTCCTTCAGCAAGTGCGGTCGAGATCAGCACGGAGGTGCCGCGGTCCTTAAAGGAGCCCGTTGGCGCTATGAATTCGAGCTTTGCCCAGAGTTGATCGATTCCAAGACGTTTGGCTGTTCGCTCCAGCCTGATCAGCGGTGTCAGGCCTTCACCAAGCGAAACAACCTCTGCGCCCGGTGATAGCGGTGTCCGAGGCTGTTTGCCGCCTGAAGCGTCGTTGTATGCGACTTGAAACAGACCGTTACAGGTATTGCATCGAATTTGCTTCGTAGTAGGGGAGATTCTGTGCCCGCAATCGAGGCATTCGAGATGAAAGTTCATGTGTCGTATCGGTCTGAGGGGGGCAGACAGTGCTTGAAGTTCGAGTGTCAGACGAGTTTACAGCCCATACACGGGGATCTGGTCAACCCGCTCCGCTCTGGTCCCTCCCTAAGAGTTCTGCCCTGCTGCGGTGCCCACCAATTGCTTAGTGCTTACTCGCCGCAGACCTATCCACTGAAGCATTGCGAACTCGGCCACAACTGCGGCAACAATCGCGATCGTCACGACTCCGGCAGTCGTAAGTCCCGTCGGGTCGATCAATATGACGGCGATACTTCCCGCTATCCATGCGATATCGCCCGCGATGGCCGATTTCACCTTCGACAGGCTGATGTCGATACGAGCCGCGTTGGCGAATAGATCAAACGCGAACAGCAACAGCCCAAGACCGACCAGCAGAACGATCCATGACGGCTCAACGCCTAGTCGAGGACCGATCGCATAACTCCCAGCGGCGAGTGCGAGCCCCCCCGATACCGTCGAGAAGACTCCGTTGGCCCGCAGAGCTCGTCTAAGTAGAAAATCACCGGAATTTGCTTTCATTTCGTATAGCTCCCGTATTCACCTGACTGGTATGCTTGAAAAAGATATAGTATCTACTATATGAAAGTCAAGCTATAAAGTCAGGATGAGATGGTTCCAGAGAAGAACGGCCGGAGAAGCTACGCGCAGGCATGCAACATCGCACGGACCCTTGACCTTGTTGGCGAGCGCTGGACGTTGCTGCTGCTCAGAGAGCTTGCGACCGGTTCCCGCAGCTACGGGCAGCTTGAGGCGTCGTTGCCGGGCATCGGAACCAATCTTCTTGCGACCAGGCTGAAACGGCTTGAAGCAGACGGTCTAATTGAGCGAGAGCCTGCGCCGGGTATGCGGAAGCGTCGAATCTACCGCCTGACTGAACGCGGGCGTCAGATTGAACCGGTACTTGTCGAGATGATCAGATTTGGGCTCAAATCTGGGCTTGCTGGAAGCGATTCTGACTATGGTCGGCCTGAGTGGGCTGTGTTGTCCTCAAAAGCGGTCTTCAACCGCGATGCGGCCGCCGGACTGGATGAACGGTACGAGTTTCATGTTGGCGACGAGGTGTTTTACCTCGGCGTTCGTGATGGAAGGCCGGACAACGGCCACGGCCCGGCGATAGACCCCATCACAGTCGTCGAGATGAGCGCTGAGACGTTTGATCGGGTGCAGACAGGGGAGTTGAAGATGGCGCAGGGCATCTGGACCGACGAGATCAAAGTGCTCGCAGGACACGCGGCTGCAATGGATCGTTGCGAACAGATATTCGGCGGGTGAGCGCACCCTCTGGTAATTAGGGAGCGCGTTCCAGTTCGGAGACAGTGTGCAGTCCACCGGGAAGTGCAAGGTTGCTCTCCAACAGCGCTGAGAACAGTGGTAGCCCGGAATTTATGTCAACAAGCACCAGTCGGTGCTGCGGAGGTCCTGTTCGGTTCCCGTCCGCCCTGCCCTGCCCGACGTCCAGCGTGACGACAGACGCCCATACAAGCTCACTCGACTCAAGTAACTGTTGGCCGTTCACGGCTGTCAACTCTGTGAGTTCATCGCCAGGCTGCGACTCAACGTAGCGGTTACGCAGATCTGAAAACTCCAGAAGAGCGATGGCATACGTGCCAGCAGAGCCATCTTCTGCCGCCGATTCAGACACCTCAACAGCTACCCGAGCAGCATCGAAGTTGGACACTCTGGGAGTGGGACCGCAGGCAGAAATAAGCAGCGAAATCCCACCAATCGCGGCCAACCACAGTTTCAATCTGAACCCAGGCGCAGCCATCGCGCTCTCAATTTCCGGTGCTGTCGTTCGAAAAGACGGCGAGCCGTTTCCAACCCGCCGTCCATATCTAATCATCTCATCAGTCAATGTGACCGAACTACGGTGTCACCACGGCTCTCGTCACCTCTGAACCTGCGTTGCGGCCAACCCATTCAGCTGTATCGAACGCATCGCCGATCTTGTCCAGTGGGAACTCGTGCGAGACCACGTTCGTGAGCGGGTATTTGTCCATCGTTCGAACCAGAAACTCAATCGAGTTCGGGATAATCCACGGGTCGTAGTGTTGGATGCCGAAGAACCGCACCTGGTTTTGAACCAGCTTTTGCACATCGAGTTTCGCAATTGAGTTCGGTGAGATGTGGCCGACCTCGAGG
>JAJCYX010000288.1 GCA_029262715.1 Chloroflexota bacterium | reverse complement strand
ATCAACGAGACAAACAGATAGACCACGATCACAAGAAAAAGTGACGGGATGAACGTCACTACCGTTAGTACCGGTACAACCTGATGAAACCTGGAAGTGAGCAGAAGTGGAAAGACCAGAATGCCGTAAACAACGTCGATCACAATGCTCCACAGGCCGGTGGTGGCTACTGACAACGACGTAGATGCTAACGTCGTGATCGGAACAATGATGACGAACGGTATTGCGAGCACCTCGGTTAATTTATCGTTCGCATTATTTAGCAGGCGCGTGAAACCGTCTTGCCGACCCAGGTCGCGAGTCAGCTGAACGATAAGCCTGGCTTGCTCTTCCAGTACCTTCTCCTCATCAAGTTTCAGACAATGCTACCGTCGATGAAAACTGAGTTGTGACAGAACCACATCCGCTCTCCTAAATCCGGGAGAGGGTTAGGGTGAGGGTAGAAGGCCTTACATCTATGCGCTCTATGCAATTGAACTCGTCCGTCGGCCGCCTCTCAACCTCGCTCCTGTTCGCGTTCGGCCTGCTGTTCATCGGAGCCGCAGTTCATGACGAGCAGCTTGAGGTGTTCGGGTCGCCACCATACCCTCTGTACCTGTTTCGACAGGTCTTCTACGAATCAGTTGCCCACCCGTTCTACCTGTTCGTCGCCGTAACCCCAATCGCAGCGGCAGCGTGGCTACAGGTTGGCTGGATAAGGCTCGTGGCAGGAGGCCTGCCGCTACTCTCAACCGTGCTGCCATACGGCGCATTTGAATACTACCGGCTGTCGAACGGAGAACTGGTCGGCTACCACGCGTCGCTGCACCAACTGGCGTCGCCCCAACACGAGATGGGAGCGTTGCTGCCGGGGCTACTGCTGATAACAGCCGGTGGCATCGTCTCACTCGCATGGCGAGCGGGACCAGGAGCGTTTCTGTCCGCGACAGGACTGGTGATCACATTCGTAGGCTGGTCCATCACCGAGCGAGCCGGCTCCTTCGTCATTGACGACCGCGCTCTAATGTCATTCCCCACTTCCCCCCTGCTGTTCGGCTACTACATAGCGTGGGTCGGAGCGATAACCGGGCTAGGAGCCTCGGCGTGGGTGAGCAGGAAGCGCCGCGACCAATCGTCGTAAGCAGCAGCGAGGCAAGCCGCTTTTCCTAAGGAGAGCTGACTGTCTCATTCACACAGCAGTACAAATCCCTTCGTCCTAAGCTAGAGCGAAGGACCCGGTTTGGGGGGCAAACTCAGAGGCAAGTCTTGTTACCGCTGGAGCTTGTCGACGGTTGATGGATTGTCATTCTGAACTTGATTCAGGTTCCCTCGCTTGAGCGTGCATCAGCGGTCAGATCCCTCGACCCGCAAGCGGGTACCCCGGGTCGGGATGACAGCGTCTGTCGGAATCGGCTATTACCAAAAAAAGACGGCCGGGCGATCAAATCGCCCGGCCGCTCATTTTTAACTCGTAAATGCTTAGCCGATAGCCTTTTCAAGCCTCTGCTGCAGAACACTCTTCGGGACAGCACCAACTACCTGGTCAACAGGAGCGCCACCCTTGAAGATGAGCAATGTCGGGATACTGCGCACACCGTACTTGGCAGATGTCTGCGGGTTAAAGTCAACGTTCAACTTCGTGAACTTGACCTTACCTTCGAACTCATCGGACAGTTCGTCAACAACCGGTGCAATCATCTTGCACGGTCCACACCACTCTGCCCAGAAATCCACAAGAACTGGTACATCAGAGTCGAGCACACTGGCCTGAAACTCCGCGTCACCTACATCTACTGGCTTCGTCATATGGTCTTTTCCCTTCAGAAAACCCCAATATGGGGAATTCGTGCTGAAACGCCCGTGTTTGTTCAGCGATTCACATAGTTAGATAGCAATATGCTGTTTGAGGTTCAGATCACCGGGTGTGATTCTCGCCAGCACAGCGTCGTACTCGCAATCGGAGGTCGGCGATTAGTCAGCCGCAACCTCCGTTCCGCTACTCACCGGAACTCTTACTAGAGTAACACTTCGCAGTTCGAGACCGGGTACGGACGGCGACGGATCAGGCTCTGTGCTGTCCTGCATAGCGGATGCAACATTTGCAAACAGCTCAGTTGCGGCAACGTACCTTCTGTAAGGCAGGTCCAACTGGGCCACACCTGTTATTACCTCAGCTCCGCCTTCGCTATCGATGCGTACCCTGTCGCCCGCTTTTATCCCCGCATCTTCAGCATCAGCTCGGTTCAGGTGAACAACCTCTTCTCTTTCTGCATAATTCATCTCGCCACGGCGCAATACCTGCATATCACGTTCAGGCTGGTGGAGAACACGGCCCGGTAGCAGAGTCAGACCCTGCGAAGCCCGCTCCGGCACCTTCATCTCGAACTCCATATCCGTGAAATCGGGTAGCTTTTCGTCACCACCGCCAGCAAACAGAACCGGCGTACCAGCACTGTCCTCCGTGGCGCACGGAGCCTGGATGCCCTTTGAAGCCA
Organism: Chloroflexota bacterium; assembly: GCA_029262715.1. Taxonomy (GTDB): domain Bacteria; phylum Chloroflexota; class Dehalococcoidia; order Lucifugimonadales; family Lucifugimonadaceae; genus JAJCYX01. The sequence goes on along the minus strand of JAJCYX010000288.1, from coordinate 2,979 downwards.
GCCTGTCGTAGGAGATTCCGGCGTATCCGGGAACTGTTGCCCGAATCTCATCGAACACGCTTTCCGGTATGTCGAAATCGAACCCTGCGACCCCCATGGTTCTCGCGACTGCTGAAATGAACTCCCACCCTGCAACTTCGTCGTGTTTTCGCTCTGCCGCCTGTCGAACCTGCTGCACCCTGCGCTCAAGGTTCGTGACGGTAGACGTCTGCTCGGCGTAAGTAGCGGTCGGTACGACAACGCTCGCGGAAGCGGTCCACGCAGAGTCAAACACTGTCGAGACAGCGAGGAATTCAAGCGAGCCAAGAGCGTGCGTCACATCGCCGTACGTGCTCAGATCAGAATCCATGCCATCTGCCATCACAACAGCGGCCTTGATCTCTCCCGACCGCATCCTGTCGAATAGGCCTGCGACTGTCTGTCCTTCAGCCGTTGGAATGGATGCTGACCACAGAGCTTCGAGCGCCGCCCTGTCCCCTGCTGAGTCAATCTTGCGGTTGCCCGGCAGTGATCCCGGCTCACAGCCAACGTCCCATGAACCCTGCGTGTTCGCTCCTGCGAACAGCGGGAATATGCCGCCGCCCTTACGCCCGATGTTTCCGCGCATCAGGGCAAGGTTGATCACTGCGTTGGTTAGATCGACCCTGTGCGCCTTGCTAACGGTGTCAACGCCAAACACGATCGAAGCAGGTGAGTTCTCGGCGTACGTCCTCGCAGCACGCCGCACCCTGTTCTCATCCACGCCACAGACATCCGCAACCTGGCCCGGATCGAAGTCCCAGAGCGACTGCTTAAGCTCATCGGCATCCTTCGATTCGTCTGAAGCAGCGTCCCGGTCCTCCAGGGACTCATCTGAAATAACCCTCGCCATTCCAGCGGCAAGAATGTGCTCCGTTCCCGGTCGGACCCTGAGCCACTCGGTTGCGTACCGGGTCAGCTCGGTCTCCCGAGAATCGATCACAATGATCTTCGCGCCGTCCCTTGCTGCCTTTTTCACAGGCACAGCAAGCACATTCTGTTCCTCTGTCGGGTTGCCGCCAACAACCAGTATGCACTTTGCAGACTCAAGGTCCCAGATCGGGTTGGTAGCCCCGGTTGTACCAAGCCTGTCCCGCATGGTGTTCAGGACTTCGGGGATGGTGTTCAGACCGGAGTCGACGTTGTTTGTGCGCAGACCGATACGAGCGAATTTGGCTGCAACGTAGTTGTCTTCGTTCGAGCCACGAGGAGATGCGATGACCGCGACCTCGGACGGCGAATACTTTTTCAGCGCTTCGGCAACGGCTGTGATGGCGGCCGAACGCTCCACTTTCTTCAGCATCCCGTTGTCACGGACATACGCTGACTTCAGACGGTTCTTGTGATTCGGGTAGTCATATGCGAATTTGCCCTTGAAGCAGGCCTGCCCACGGTTCGCTTCACCCGCAAGATCGCCCTTGAACCGGATCACCTTGTCGAAGCGGTTCACCTCGGCGACCATCGCGCAGCCGACCGAGCAGTTCGTGCAGACGGTCGAGACCTCGGTCTTGGCCTTCTCCCATTTGTAATCTCGCTCGACAAGCGCACCGGTCGGGCAGACATCGATACATGCGCCACAGAACTCGCAGCCTGACTCGAGAAGAGATGTGCCGTGTGCAGTTCCGACCAACGCAACGCCTGAGCGGCTTATCAGGGTCAGAGCGGTATCGAACCGCACCTCTTCGCAAACCCGCACACAGCGAGCGCAGACGATGCAGAGGTTGTAGTCACGGTCGTAGAACGGGTCGTCAGTGTGTATCGGCAGGTTGCGACGGTGGTAGTTGAGCGGAGTTCGAAGGTCCAGCTCCAGCATGCGAACGGTGTCTTTCAGTTCGCAACGTTCGTTCTTCGGGCAGATCGTGCAGCGGTCCGTGACGGCGACATGCCGCTGGCAGATGTCCTGCGGTCCGCAAAGCTCGATGCGGTGACAGGTGAGACAGCCGTGCGGGTGCTCAGACATGAGCATCTCGATAATGCCCTGCCTGATGCCAACGATCTCCTCGGACTTCGTTGACACCTGCATGTCCGGCGCTGCGGGCAGAGTGCAGGAAGCAGTGGTCATCTTGCGACCGTTGCTCTCTGTGTCCACGATGCAGGCCCTGCATGCGCCGTAAGGCTTCATCTCAGGGTAGTAGCAGAGGTAGGGAATGTAGATCCCGGCGTCCAGCGCAGCCTGAAGCACCGTCTGGCCGGGCTTCGCCGTGACCTCTTCACCGTCTATCGAAAATTTTATCTCGTCTGCCATCAGGCGTTCCTGTATTTCTTTGCCCTCTCTCCCCATCGTTGGAGAGAGTGGAAGTCTGTCATTCAGTCCCTGCTCAGAGCGAGGCCGACCAATTTGTCATTCTGAACTCGATTTAGAATCTCTCTGCGACCTTTCACCTACGGTCAGATCCCTCCGCCGCGGTCGGAATGCCAAACAGACCTAACGTAAACGCGGCTGTGCCGCCCAAAACACCGCACGCGGCAATCTAAGGGCGAGTCCTTGTTGGCAAGATCATTGAGCCATCGCCAAACGGGCCTGACGGCGGCAACGAACCCTCGATACGCTCCTTAAAGTCATCACCGAAATACTGTAGCGCCGACGAGACCGGGTTGTAGCCCAGTTGACCGTGGCCACACAGCGAGCCAATCTTCATGTTGGTGCCGACCTTCGCTATCAACTCGAGATCGCCATCCCGAGATTCGTTCTTGCACATCCTGTCGAGCACCTCGAGCATGTGCGTGTTCCCCAGCCGACACGGGAAACACTTCCCGCACGACTCGAACTGCGTGAAAGCGATCAGCGTCCGGATCAAGTCCACAACATCGGTCGTCTCATTACCGACGATGATCCCGCCAGAGCCAAGAATCGCACCTGCCTTCGACATCTCATCAAAATCGATCTGCACATCGAAAGCCTCGGCACCCAGCACTCCGCCAAGCGGCCCACCGGTTTGAAGCACCTTGATGTGATCGCCT
>JAJCYX010000287.1 GCA_029262715.1 Chloroflexota bacterium | reverse complement strand
CGTAGTAGCCAACACGAGCCCGCTCCGCCCACTGCACATCACCCTCAGTCTGCTTCACCTCGCCCGCCAGGATTCGCAGCAGCGTCGACTTCCCACCACCGTTTGGCCCCACCAGCGCCACCTTCTGCCCGCGCTCAACCTCCAGCGCAACATCCAGTAGCACCGGCGCGCCCTCCCAGTCGTGCCCCAGCGAACCCACACCCAGCACAACCCGCTCAACACGACCCGTAGATTTGATCTTGAACTGAGTCGCACTCACCGACTCCGGCCTGTCGATGCGCTCGATCTTTTCCAGCATCTTGATGCGACTCTGCACCATGCGCGCCTTCTTCGCCTTGTACCTGAACCGCTCGATAAACCGCTCTTTCTGAGCAATCTGGCGATCCTGCCGTCCGGCCGCGGTCACCTGGCGCTCCTCGTTCTCAGCCCGCTGGTCCAGGAACTGCGAGTAGTTGCCGGAATAAGGCACGACAAGCCTGCGCTCGATGCTCAGGATCCTGTTGACAACGCGATCCAGGAAATCGCCGTCATGCGTCACAATCAGTAGCGTCCCCGGATACTCGGCAAGCTCGCCCTGCAGCCAGTGACGAGCCGCACGGTCAAGATGGTTCGTCGGCTCATCCAGCAGCAAGTGCTCAGGCTGTCTGACAAGAATCTTCGCTAGTGAAATTCGCATGCGCCAGCCGCCAGAGAACTCCCCGCACAGCTTGTCCAGGTCCTGTTGGGAGAAGCCCAGTCCCTCTGTAATCCGGCTGATGTCCGGCTCGGCACGGTGTCCGCCAAGAATGCGGAAGCGATCCTGGGCGCGATCTAGCTCCGTCGCAAGCTCAACCACCTTGTCGGGTTCAGCGACCATCTCGGCCTCGATCTCTTCAATGCGAACTCGCACGGCGTTTGCGTCAGGTAGAGCGTTCCACATCTCTTCTCTCAGCGGCAAATCGAGACCGATGTCCGATTCCTGCTTCAGGTAAGCAAGTTCGCCGCCTGTGATGGCCGCACGGCCGGTCGATGGCGTGATGATTCCTGCGAGCAGTTGGAGCAGCGTGGATTTACCCGCGCCATTAGGCCCAACAAGGCCGACTCGTTGGCCGTTCGAGATAACGAAGCTGGCGGGCGCAAATAGCTGGCGCGCGCCGAATGACATTGCGAGGTTTTCTGCGGTGATCATGCTGGCTGTGGTCCGGTGTGAGTAGGTGCCTGTGTGGCGTTTGCCACGTGTGGCCTTGAAAGATGACGACAGTAAGAACCGGCGCAGGCGATGAGCCCCATAGTGAGGCTCGCTTCCCTGCGCTGTGCGACGACCCACTAGGTTCGGTGTCAGGGGCCGCCGTATGTCACCTACTCAAGAAGCAGCATTGTTCTTTCTCTGAATGTGATGACGCCCTCTAAATTTGAAGACGCCGAAGCACGTCAACTCAATTGTAAAGCATAGAGTTTCAGAAGTAGTGCAGACCGGCACGACGGCAAGCCGCGAATCGCCTCGTGCGGAGTGTTCCAGTGCTGACAGGCAGCAATCTGCGCTTTCGGTTCTGGCTCCGCAGGTCATCGTTCGATAGAAAGGTGTTTGTGTCCCTACTACCCTAACTCGGGACGACGGAACTCCTCCCTCCCAGATTGGGAGGGAGCTAGAGGGTGGGCCTTTTGCTGACATCTGCAACTACCCTCGCGCTAACTCCGGACGAAATGCGCAATGTGTCCGCTGTTGCAGACAGCAGCAATCCACCCCACTCCAAGTCACCCTGCACCCTTCACCTGTCCCCGCAACCCACTCCGGTTCGCGTACGCAAACGTCATCAAGCCCTCTATCAGCAGCGTCAGCGCCACGGCACCGGCACCCACCGCAGCCCCCGTGAAACTCGTCGCATTCACTGTCGTCGTCACCCACGTCACCAGCACAATCAGGCGAGCTATGTTGATGATCACAATCGGCCTCGTATTGCGCGCCCGCATCAGGCGTGCAGCGAACACCTGCTCGATCACCAGGACCATCGGTAGCGGAGCCAGTAAGCGGAACGCGAACCTTGCAAGCTCAAACAGCCTGTCCTCGGTCCCGAGAATGTCCTGCAACACCAGTACGGTCACCGGCTCAACAAAGCCGATCAACAGCGTCGCAACCGAAGTGAGCAGCCCGACAACCACCATGAACCTCAGCACTTGAGCTTCAGAAAAGTTTAAAGCGAGCAGGGCAAGCGTCGAGTTCTGCACACCATTCGTCGCCGCACTCACCGTCTGAAAAAGCCCGAACGAAACCGAAACAGCCGCTATGGAAACGGTCGGATCAGCCGCCCTCGCCATGCTTGCACTGATGATCGGCTGAGTGATCGAAGGTGCGATAGCCGCAACCAGCAGAGGCCAGAAGAACTTCGTCATATCCTTGATCGTGACCGGAGCCTTGCCCGTCCCTGCCACCACAACTCGCCGAGTCAGCACCCACAGCAACGCAACCTCAACCGCAGCACCTGAGCTAAACGCAATGCCGCCAGCCAGCGCTCCTGACACCGAATCGGTCAGGATCAGCGTGGCGGCGATAGAGATGACGACCACCGAGCCGGTGATGCTGCCAATCCACACGATGAGCGGCCTCTCCGCCCTCAGCGCAACGCCGTGCATATAGGCCCGCATCACCAGGAGTCCGGGGAGAGCGACGAGCGCACGAAGCGCTCCGGCCGCCTGCTTCTCGACCTCCGGCTCGACCGAGAACACGCTGCCCAGGATGATTTCGTTAAGTGGAGTCAGGGCAACGACGGCGATCAGCAGTGTCGAAAGCGCAGCCCAGCGCATCACGAAGTTACGGATGACAGGCACCGACGCCGAGTCGTCGAAGAAGACCAGCGTCAGTTGCTGCACGCGTATGTGCGGAAGCCCGGCGAGCAGTGCTATCGAGAACGCAACGGCAAAGCCGCTTATTGCCTCTTCGGCATGGTCCGTACGCGCCAGGATGCCGGCAAGTGCGGGAATCAGCGCCTGCGAAGCGCTTGCCGTGACTGCGGTTGGTAGCAGAAGCGCGATAGCGCGCCGCTTGAAGTGGATATCGGGAGATGCCGACGCTGCGGCCGAACTAACGCTCAATGGTCGTCTTGCCGATCGCTACCTGTCCCCGGCCCGGCCCTGCTGCGAAGCCTGTGAATTCGGGTTGCTGTCGCTGTTTTCGCTGGTGAGGATCACGGAAATCGAGAAGATGACAATCACTGCAACGATGATGATGATCGTCTTCCCAAGGTTCTCGGTTATCCAGTTGGCGCGGCTGGTGGTGCCGATCGAATGACCCGTTATCCCGTCGTTGTTCATGTCGCCGATGCTTCTCGGATCTCGCTTGTCCTTCATCGGGAACCCCCTCAAGACATGATTGCGTCGCCATGAGAGTACGCAGCGACCGCTGCACTCACCATAGCAGTAGGGAGGTAATGCGGCGGAACAGCGAAGCGAGCAGCGTTTTCCGGTGTCGCACGGCCACTGGAAGATTCTCACTATTGGTCGAGAGTGTGAATTAACTCAAAACATTTCGTGCCATGGTTGAAGAATTGTTCACGTTGGACGGATCTCAAAATCAACCTCCACCAAAACCGGAGATCATCAGCGCGAAAAACCTTTCAGCCTTCACCTCTGACCCGGTAACCACATCCACGTGCTTCTGTGAGAACTCCTCTGAGCTCAGTCGGCCGTCGCCAACCGCAATCGCTGGCGCGTAACTCGTCGATATCACAACCTCTGGATCCTCAGAAGGCCGGTAGAACACGTTTACCTCCCCGTTGGCGATGGAGATATCGAACGGTTCATCGTCTACGCGTAACTCAACTCTCAAACTGTCTGTCCCTTTAGTTGCGGCTGCCAGTGCCATTTTCAGAGTCACTGCGACAGTCCTCAAATTGCCTGGCCGAACTAAATCCTCTACAGGCGCAAATTGAGAGCCGAACCGAGCCAGTTCAAATAGCAGCGCGCCCGTCGACGACCCAAGATCGGTTAACTCGTACACGTTCACGTTGTATCCGGCATCTTTCCGGCGAATCAACCCCTCTGACTCCAGAGTTCGCAATCGTTCTGTGAGAAGGTTCGGCGCAATGCCCGGCAGACTGGATTGAAGGTCGGAAAATCGCGCCGGTCCCGCGTGAAGATCACGCAGCAGCAACAAAGTCCATCTGTCTCCGACTCGGTCGAGTCCACGGGCGATCGGACAGAGAAGCCTGTACTGGCGTGAAGATTTCAAGGCGGCCCTCAATTCAA
>JAJCYX010000286.1 GCA_029262715.1 Chloroflexota bacterium | reverse complement strand
AAGGTGCGCAACATTGGTCTTGTAGTGGCGGATGGATACGTGCATGGTCGGTGCTCCACAGTTGAGGATGTATTGGCCGCACCATACCAGCAAACGTCGATGCGAGAATCGCGCCCAGATAGCACAAAACAATCGGGGTGCCACTCTCCCGCTGCCATCAACTCAACTCGGCAACAATCTTCCCGCGTACGTGCCTCGTCTCTAGTTGAGCCAACCCGTCCGGAATATCATCCAGCCCGATCACCTGCGTGATCATCGTGTCGATCTTCTTCGCAGCGACCAGAGCGATCATCTCATCCGCCATCTTCGCCAGGTCAACCTGCGCCGCCCGGTTGCTGGACGAATGCGCTCCACCGTACGCCACCTGGTGAACAGACTTCGCACCTTCAAAAGTGGTCTCTCGGAACGTTGGGAGACCGGCCACACAGGCTATACCACCTCTGAAAGCCAGCACCTCTACGCCCTGATCGGAAGTAGTCACATCCACTGCGCTAAGCACCCTATCAACGCCGCGGCCGCCAGTGATCTCCATAATCCGAGCGACAACATCTTCGCTGGTGTAGTCAATGGCATGCGTTGCCCCGAGCGACTTGACCAACTCAGTGTTGCGAGCTGACGTTGTTGTTATGACCGTGGCTCCGATGTTGGCGCATATCTGGATGCCGAAGCCTCCGACGCCGCCTGCGCCGCCCTGCATCCACACGATGTGGTCAGGCTGCACATTCAGCCTGCGTACAACCGCTTCATACGCGGTCAGCCCGGCGCAGGGAATGGCCGCGGCTTCTTTAAAGGAAACCTCGTCAGGAATCCGAGCCGTTGTGTGGGCAGTTGTGATCGCATACTCGGCATAACCGCCGGGCTTGCTGAGGTCGCCGTGATAGAAGACACGGTCGCCAATAGACCACTGATCGTCACCTGCTCCAACGGCGTCAACCACACCTGCAACGTCCAGCCCAAGCACGTGCGGCCATGTCCAGTTTTCATGCCCGCGGCCAGCCAGCTTGTAGTCGACCGGGTTCAGGCTGACAGTGTTGACCTTGACGCGGATCTCGCCGTTCCCCGGCTCAGGGACAGGAATTTCTCCAATACGCAGGTTGCCAACCGGGCCAATGCTATCGAGCAACAGAGCTTTCATAGTTCGTGAGTTTCTACTTTCGGGGTTACCGTCGAATCGAAGTCCATAGTCGAATTACGGAACAGGATGGTGCCCTATCGAAGCCATTTTCTCGTCAATGTGATTATTAGCAAGGCAATCAATGAGACTCCGAAAAATGACTCCAATGCTCCAAGGTACCGCGTCCAGCCTGCAGGTTCATTTACCCATTCCCCGTAGCCGAGTGCTGAGAAGGATATTGCAGAAAAATAAACCGCATCGATCGATTGTGTGCCAAAGTTAGCTAGTCCCTCACTTGTGAACTTCCAACCTGTTCCTCGACAGTATGCCGCTGTGAACGCAATGACCAAAAACGCTGAGGTAGCCACAACGCGTAGAGGTCGTTCTCCATAGCCAAATACAAGTTCTGCTCCTTTCGCGAGTAGCCAGCGAACGCCGAGTCTAAAACCGCCATGTAGCACACTACTCAGTGCAAGAATTGGCCAGGAACTATTGCGTTTCGATCTAGATATAAATTGCTGTCCAATTGACTTCCTCGCAGCAATCTCCCGTACGTAGTGAACCTCGCCTGCTATGTTGTGCTCGAATGCATATTCAAGTGCTCTTTGTATTTCGCCCAGAACTCGACGGCCTTCCTCGAAATCGCCACTGATGATCTCTGGTAATTCGGTAAAATCGCCCCATTCAATTCCAGTTATCAACGGCGTGTCGAAATGCGTACCGTTTAATTCAGCCTTTGCAAACGTTGAGTCTCGAAAATCAGTTCCAGTGGATCTGATGCTGTGTAGTTTCGCTGAAGCAAAATTTGCTCCTACCGCAATGGCGTCAGATAAATCCGATCTGGTAAGAGTCGCATTTTCAAAATTCGTGCGGGGTATCGATGCTCTATGAAAGTTGAACCACGTAATTGTTGCCTTAGAAAAGTCCGCCCCCATGAGGTTGGCTTCAGAGAAGTTCACTTGTTGACCGCTAGAGTCGGTCAACCGTGTGGGATAAAACCTGTAGCCAAGTATTGATTTTTCCCCCTTGTACCAATTGTCTAGTGAGTGTTCATACGCCAAATCACTTGGCTTTAACTCATTCCCTCCTTTTTGCACGATTAGAGGCATTGCTATCGCACGGGTTAGATTGCAGCCGTTGAGAGTGACTTTTGTGAGGTCGAGACCACGTAGATCGATTTCAGTCATATCAAGTTGGCTAAGATCTAGATACTCAGCGACTCCGCCGTTTGCTTCAATAAGTTTCTCGATATCATCGCGTTTTAACGCTCTAACTTGACTATTGTCTACTCGACTGAGTACGCCACGATCAAGCAGAATGTTCTTCAGTTCATGGTCCGAAATACGGATCTCACGCCCAGAGCCATCGAGTTGCCGTTCGTGTTTTCCGTAGATCAATGCTTCAATCCCGGTTCGCCTTTACCTTTGCGAGCTGCTGGGGTGGCAGCGGGTAGACCCAGCCCCGGTTCTTGATGACCGCCTTTGCCAGTTCTGGCGAGACGGCCACGATGATCTCGGGCTCCAGCGCAAAGCGGCCGGTGAAGCCACCAATGGCGCTGCGAGCGTGCACGCCACCGTAGTTCTGGTCTTCGCCGTTCTCTGCGAACTCACCCACGCCGCCGCCGAAAACCGACTGCCACCGGAACGAGAAGCCGTTCACAACGGCAGGTGCTCCGAAGAAGTGGACATCAGTGGAAACTACCATGCCGAGCGCTTTCACCGTATACAGGACGTCATTCAGGTCGCCGCCTTCGCCACCGCAAGTCAGCGCCCAGTGCAGACGCCTGACCATCGAATCGGTGATCTCCTGGCCGGCCTTCTGACCTTCCTTGATTCGCTCCGGGTCGTCGTACATGTTGCCTGGCCCGAGACCCAGCCCTGACAGGTAGACCAGTCCGCTCTCGTGAAAAACCGCTCCGGCAATGCCCGCGCCTGCCAGCGATTTCACATCTTCGTCGAAGCTGCCCATCGGGATGCCGAGCTTCGTGATGCGATCGTACACATCGAAGTCCCTGCGCATCTCCTGCGGAATGATCGACTCGTCGTAGAACTTTCCCATCTGTTTTTCCTTTTAAGAGCTATTCGTAGTTTTGTGGTCGCGTCATGTAGATCGGGGCGGAGGACATTGTGACCGCTTTGCCATCGACGGGCTCAGCATATATTGCTCGCCCCTGCCGGACCCTGCCCTGAGCGAAGCCGCCCAGTCTGTCATTCTGGACTTGATTCAGAATCTCTCGTTGACCTCACTATCTCGGTCAGATCCCTCCGCATGAAAACGTTGCACGCGGCATAAGATGCAAATACGAAGACCTATATAGCTGCCTCAGTACGAAGGTGGCACAGCCACTTTTTCGCAAAGCAGCTACCTGTGGCCCACCGGCAAACGCAGCTTGCTGCCGGCTAGATCTCGTACTTGTGAAGCATTTCCCTGAAAAAACTGTGCGCAAGCGGCAAAGCGTCCGTGTCAGGCATGAACTCCCAGCCCTCGTACACAATCGACATAATGCCGTTAAATCGCCGCTTCTTCAGCATCGGGAAAACGCGGTCGTAGTCAATCCATTCCTCGCGGCCGGTCGCCATCTTATACGCCTTGCACCGCACAAGCTGTGCGCGGGGAAGCGAAGTCTCTATCTCGCTGTAGAAATCGTAATCGGGGTCAACCTCGCCCTTCTTCCGGCCAGGGCCAGACGCCCCCGGAGAGCCCCGATACTGGCCCGTGTCCATGACGTGCACGAAGTACGGGTCATCAATCTCGTCGAGCATCCTCACAATCGCCTTGCCAGTCGCTGGAAACATGCCGTGGTTGTGATTGTGCAGACCAACCTGCACCTGCTTCGTCTTCGCGTAATCGACAATCTGGCGCATGTAACCCGCCAGCCACGACCACGCCTCATCTTCAGTCTGACCCTCCGGCAGATCGCCACCGACGATTCGCAGTAGTGGAATTCCCATCTGCTGGCAGACATCGGTGAACCGAACCATTTCGGCGAGATGGCCTTCGTCTGTGCCGTGCCAGCCAGAGCCGAAACCTGCGCGAATCCCGATATAGCCGACGCTCAGACCGCGCTTGAGCACATGCTGTCTGATCTCCTCGGTGTAGGCGACATCTGTACTCTCGAGTAGCCGCTCCTCCAGGTCGATTCCGTCCCACCCGGTGTCCGCAGCGAGGTCGATCAACTGGTGCAAATCAAGTTTGCCGTCGGCAAGCGCGTGACTGTACGAAAGCGCCTGCAGGTGAAGCTTTATCAAAGCGAATCAAGCCTTTCAGGTTGTTGCTATGCGGCATGATATCTGTCCGCGGAGCGCACGCGTAACCGGGATCAGGCGTCTGGAACGGGTCGTCGGGCGACAGCGTTGTCGAACAGGCCAGAACCTCGATGAGCAGCAACGCCGACTCAACAACCGTTGCTGTACCGGCACCGCTGCTGAGGCCAGGTGCGATGGCACCGCGGTAACCGTTGCAATTAGCCATCGAGGATTGAGGATTGCCGGGTATGCAGATTGCGTAAATCTTGAGGTCGGTAAGGTGAGCTGAGTCGACCAAACTGCCAGTAAATCGTGCAGACGTGCTGAGTACAGCATTTGCGGATCCCCCCCGAGACCGTTCAGACAAGAACCGAATCATCGGCCGCTAATTTGCTATTAAACGAACAGTCAGCATGTGGATTCTGTGAGCGGACATCCAATTGCGAACAATGAATATTCATGCCATATCGAATATGTCGAACAACAAGAACGTTGGCCCGGATTAGCCGGGATTGGGCGCAACATTTGCACAGACCCTACTAGAAATATTCGGGACACGTGAAGAGGCGATTTGGGATCACGAGGTGGAACTGCGAGTTCCCAATATCGATGCACAGACATTGATGACGACTAGCTCTCACAAAAAGAAAACGCGGCAAGCCGCACTACATACCGTGTTCGGAAAGCTTTCTGCGGAAAAAGTCCACTGCTAGCGGCACTGCATCCGGCTCTGCCATCTCATCCTGGCCTTCGAACACAACCGACATCCAGCCATTGAATCCAGCCGCCTTGATGATCGGCAGAATGCGGTCGTAGTCCAGCCAGGCTTCGCTACCCGAAGCTATGCGGTAGATCTTGCCCCGAACGTGAACCGCTCGTGGCACAGAGGTCGAAATTGAAGCGTAAAGATCCTCAATGTGCTCCTGGCTGCCGCGCTCACCAAGAGAAACGCCAGGACCACCGAGATACTGACCTGTGTCCAGGATGTGGCTGTAGTAAGGGCTATTCACCTCGTCGAGAAGGCGAATTACGTCGTCGCCAGTGGCAGGCATGCAGCCGTGATTGTGGTTGTGCAGACCAACAACCACGCCCTTAGAAGCGCCGTATTCGGCAACCTCTTTTGTAGCAACTGCCAGTCGAGGCCACACCTGCTCAGATGTCTCGTCTTCAGGCACCCATGCGCCGAATGCGCGGACCATCTGCACACCCATCTGCGCTGCAACGTCTATCCACTTCTTGTAGTTCGCAACCTGCTCTCGCAGCGCCTCACCCTCTAACCCGAAGTTGTTGCTGATACCGATGTAGCAGATGTGCAGGCCGCGCTTGAGCGTCAGATGCCGAAGCTCTTCAAGATAGTCACGCTCCGTGGACGCAAAGTGGCCGAAGTGAAGGTCGACACCGTCCATTCGGTACTCTGCCGCCTTCTCGATGATTCCAACCAGGTCGATCTTGCCATCGTTAAATGTGTCTCGGTAGGAGAGTGACTGCAGGCTAAGCTTGATCATGTTTTTATCTCGGTAATGGTGTTGACGGTTGGCTGACTGTTGAACTTGATAATGTGCGGGTATCGATGTTGGCGGTGCCCCTGAACCTGGCGGGCCGTCACGTTTTTGGGACGAAAGAGAGGCCCCGCTTCTACCGGCCGACTTTACCACGCGGTGGACTGGACGCCAGACCTGCAACCAGCCGAGCGTATGATCGCCTGAAGCCCACGGCACCTCCCGTCGATCAGCCCGCATCTTACTATGTGATAATATTCACAATATGTGATGGTGAGTAGATTTTTGGGGCACGGAAATGAGCAACGGCAAGCACAAAATCGTTATCGTTGGTGGAGGGTTCGCGGGGTTGAACGCGGCCCGGGCACTGCGCAAGGCCGATGCTGATATCACGGTCATCGACCGTGCCAATCACCACCTGTTTCAGCCGCTTCTCTACCAGGTCGCAACAGGCGGGCTGTCTCCCGCCAACATATCGGCACCAATCCGTGGACTGCTTTCGAAAAACCGGAACACACGCGTTGTGCTTGGCGAGGTCACAGGAATTGACGCTACCAACCACACACTCGAAACTAGTTCCGGTGAGCTCGAATACGACACGCTGGTCCTTGCAGCCGGTTCGACTCACTCTTACTTCGGTAACGACGCATGGGCCGAGAACGCGTCCGGTCTTAAAACGCTAGATGACGCAACCGCCATTCGGCGCAAGATTCTGCTCGCGTTCGAAGCAGCCGAACAGGCCAAGACAGAGGAGGAGCGCACTGGGCTACTCACGTTTGCGATCATCGGAGGCGGCCCCACGGGCGTCGAACTCGCAGGTGCAATCGGTGAACTTTCTCGCCAGACGCTGAAGAACGATTTTCGAAACTTCGATCCGTCAAAGGCCCGAGTTCTGCTCATCGAAGCCGGAAACCGCATCCTCGCTACCTACTCCGAATCGCTCTCTCCGAAAGCGGAAAAAGCGCTCAGGAAGATTGGGGTTGAGGTGATGACAGGCACGATGGTCACCGATGTTTCTGAAGACGGAATCAATGTGGAGCGTCGAGATTCACCCGACTCGCCAACTCAAATCCCCGCCAGGACCGTTCTGTGGGCAGCCGGTGTCCAGGCATCGCCGCTAGGAACGATGCTTGTCGAATCTCTGCAACAGGAGAACGCGTCTAGTGTGCTGGAACTGGACAGAATAGGCAGGGTGTCGGTCAATCCTGATTTCACGATGCCAGGTCACCCCGAAATCTTCGTGCTCGGCGACCTGTCCAGCTTCTCTCACCAGGGTGATGCGCCCCTGCGTGGCACAGCCGATGTCGCTGCGGCCGAGGGTAAGTACGCCGGTAAGGTGATCTCGCGAAGACTAAAAGGTAAGTCTAGTACAAAGCCATTCAAGTTCCGTGACCTCGGCAAACTCGCCGTGATCGGCCGTTCATCGGCCGTCGCCGACCTGAAATTCGTTCGCTTCGGTGGATACCTTGCATGGCAGTTCTGGCTGTTCATCCACGTCCTCAAACTGGTCGGCTACCAGAACCGGACGACTGTGCTTGTGCAGTGGGCATCGAGCTACTTCACACGCAATCGTTCGGCCCGTCTAATTACAGGAAAGCTGGACTGGGGTGAACTGACCTCTGACCGCGCCGGAGAACAGCAGCGCACCTCAGAAAGAGACGCAGCACAGCACTAGATTTCCCGGTGATTCGGGCGAGCGGTACTATTAGCGGTGTACTAGTTGACGCAGCTCTGCCGACGGCCTGAAATTGGCATCACCCGAACACTGGTTCTCGCGCGTGAAGGTAATCTCCGCATACAGCATCAAAGGCGGCGTTGGTAAAACAGCCGCAGCGGTAAACCTCGCCTACCTCTGTGCGCTCGAAGGTGCCCGCACGCTCGTGTGGGACCTCGACCCGCAGGCCGCCGCAACCTATTATCTCGGCCAGAAACCCGGCGTGAAGAGCGGTGCGAAAAAGCTAATTTTTGGCGACGCCGAACTCAGCGACATCGTAACCGAAACTCGCTACACCAACCTCGATGTCATCCCGGCAGACTTCCGCAATCGCAAGCTCGATGTATTTCTCGACCGCGGCACCAAGAACCCACACCGCAGGCTGGACAAACTGCTAGCTCCGCTGGCCGCCGACTACGACTGCGTAATTCTTGACTGTCCACCCGGTATCAATCTGCTGTCAGAAAGCGTCTTCTACGCTTCCGATGTCCTGCTTGTGCCGATCATCCCCACGACACTGTCTGTGCGAGCGTTCGATCTGCTCACTAAGTACGTGAGGGAAGAGCAGCGGAAGGACCGAATTCGAGACATCTCGATATCGGCCTTTTTCTCGATGGTCGATCGTCGCAAGCAGCTGCACAACAGCTTTGTTGAAGTGCTGCCAGAGGAACGTTCGGGCGTGCTGCGATGTGTGATTCCGAGCGCAACGGAGATCGAGCGGATGGGCGTGAATCGCGCTCCGATTCATGCGTACGCACCGAGTAGCCGGGCCGCCAACTCCTACGAGGAGCTGTGGCACGAGGTGAAGCGCCAGGCGGGCAACAACTGGCTAGGAGCAAACCTGGCCGCCGTGGCGCAGTAGGCGGGCGGCGAGCCAAGCGCGGCCAGCTGCTTTTTCTGCTGCAACGCTGGTTACCGTTCGATTGAAAAGTAGTGGTGCCGCCTTCGTCCTGAGCTAGAGCGAAGAACCCGGTGCGGCGGGGCAATCTCAGATACAAGACTTATCAGCGCTGGGACTTGCGACGGTTGTTTGCTCACGCAGAGAGCGATCTCACATCAACGGTCAGATCCCTCCGCTGCGGTCGG
>JAJCYX010000285.1 GCA_029262715.1 Chloroflexota bacterium | reverse complement strand
CGACGAGCTGGAAGCCGAGCTCGGCATTGAGGTTTTCAACATCGATATCGCCAAACGGTGCGTAGCGTATTTCGATATCCTGGTCGATGCCGACCACCGCGCCGTCACGGACATAGACGTCGACGCCCAGGCTGCTTGCCTGAGTCGTCAGGGTTTGGTCGAAGGTCCAGCCGTCATTGAGGTCGAGGATCACCGTGCCGAGTTGCTAGATGCCCATTTACGCCTGGAGGTTGATGCGACGGAGGAAGACGGGGCTGTGATCATCCCGGAAGCCAAGGTGGACACTTACGAGCTGATCTCCAGGGCGCTTGTCGAGTCAAAAGCTCCTTTACGCCGGCTCGGTCCAAGAAGGCACGCTCTGTCTGAGATCTTCGACGATTCGGCTAGCACACCGGCTGAGTCTGCGAAGGTGGCACCGTCGGGAGAGGCACCTGGGACGACAGAGGTGGGCGAATGACCTCGCTCGAGAGCACGCAGGGTTCTGCCAGTCCATCAGGGGGTCCTGAGGGCAGGGTATTCGACCTTGGGTACAGACGATACGACGGACCGAGACAGGGTAGAAACCGGGCAAGGTTTGCTGTTTACATCGATGGCATCCGCATAGCGCTAGGACTCGGGAGAGGCGGACGGGCCAAGATACTTCCGTGGCTGTTTGTGGCTGTAGCTATCGGTATCGGCCTGATCTTTGCGCTGATCGCAGGAGCGGTTGACCGCGTGGCCGGACCTGGGACCGCACAGGCAGCCGATCTCCCCAGCCATGCCGATTACTACACCGGCGCGGGAATCCTGCTTTTCCTGTTCGCTGCGGTTGTCGGGCCTGAACTGCTCTGCCCCGACCGGCACAGCGGGCTAATTAATCTCTACCTGGTGCGCCCGATCACCTCAACCGACTACGTCGGTGCCCGCTTCCTAGCGTTCCTGACAGTCATGCTTATCGTCGCGTGGCTCCCGCAAATTGTGTTGCTCGCAGGCCTGGCATTCGGCGCACCTCAACCTGCTGATTACCTGGGGGACAACTGGCGTGACATCCCGAAATTTCTGGCTGTCGGAGCGGCCTTAGCCGTCTATACAACAGCTATGGGACTGGCTGTTGCTGCCTTCACAACGAGACGCGGCTACGCGTCGGTTGGGCTTATCGGTCTTTTCATCATGACTCAGTTCGCTGCGGCCATTATTTCGGAAAACGTTGAGGGCTCCACCGGAGAATGGCTCGCGTTGATTAGCCTGTCCGATATTCCGATGCACATCAACGAGCTAGTTTTCGATACGACCGACAGCCTGGGCGGCGGTGAAGCGGCCAGGGACCTGCCGACTGGGGTTCGCGTTGGTGCGTACTTTGTGTTTACGCTCGTTCCGATCGGCGTCCTCTGGGGCAAGTATCGAAAGTTGGCAGCATGACAACAGCCGATATGCCAGCTGCCACCGGCGCTACTGGCCGAGAACCTGTGATCAAAGTCGAGGGAGTTTCCCGTTGGTTTGGTCACGTGGTGTCGGTGAGTGATGTCTCATTTGAGGTGTTTCCGGGCATCACCGGCCTGCTTGGTCCAAACGGCGCGGGCAAGACAACTCTACTGAGAATGATCACGGGGCTGGCGGCACCATCTGAGGGCACGATAACTACGTTCGGAGAGCAGGTGCGAGACAACCCTGAACTCTACAAGCGCATCGGGGTGATGTCCGAGCACGAGGCGGTCTACAACTTCCTGACGGGACGCGAGTTTGTCCAGTTTGCCGCAAAGATGCGAGGCGTCGTCGATGCCAATGATGCCGCTGCTGAGGCGATCGAAAGCGTTGGACTTTCCTTTGCTGCTGACCGAAAAATGACCGGCTACTCGCGTGGGATGAAGCAGCGCATGCGGTTGGCTGCAACGATTGTCCACGATCCCGAACTACTAATACTCGATGAGCCCCTAAACGGTGCTGATCCGCGCCAACGTGTTCACTTTCAAAATCTGCTTAGAGGACTTGCAGCCAAAGGCCGCACGATATTTGTCTCGTCGCACATTCTTGAGGAAGTTGAGGCACTTGCGGACAGAGTGCTTCTCATCGTCAACGGCAAGCTGGCGGCTTCTGGTGATTACCGATCTATTCGGGCGGCTCTGAACGAGAGGCCATATCACGTAAGGATAGTTTGCAGTGATCCGCGTGCATTGGCATCTGGTCTTGTGAGGCTGGATGATGTGGATGCGGTAAACATCGACCCTGATGGGGCGCTGATCGCCCAGAGCAGGAATGTGCTTGCCCTGCAGATGGCGTTGCCTAAACTGTCTCTTGAATCAAACATCCGGTTGCTTCGTGTCGAGCCGCTAGACGACTCACTTGAGAGTGTGTTCAGCTACCTGGTGGGCCAGTAAGAATGAACTCTCTGTACCTGATATCCCTTCGGCAGCTGACAGGACGACCTCGACTCGCAATTATTGGCCTGTTGTCAGTCGTTCCGATTCTGATGGGCATAGTGGTCAGCCTGAACGAAAATGGATTGGACACTTCAGAGTTAGACGATGGCCTGATTGCGTTGCTGATCGGCGCCGCCGTGCTGCCTATCATCACTCTCACAGTTTCGACAGCGGCCCTCGGAAACGATCTGGAAGATCGAACCCTGAGCAACCTAACGCTGACTCCTACTCCCAGATGGGGAATCATTCTTCCCAAGTTCGCCGCAGCCATCACCGTGGCGTCGCCCCCGATACTGATTGGCGCAATCGTGAGCATATCGCTCGCCTACGATGGTGACTCACAGGCGATCGCCGGGGTAGTCGTCGGGGTTGGGCTTGCGATACTGGCCTACACTGCCGTGTTCCTATGGCTGGGACTTGCCACTGGCCGTGCCCTTGGATACGGCCTGATGTACATCTTCCTCTGGGAGTTCCTGTTCACAGGCTTCGTCTCAGGAATACGTTTTCTGAGTATTCGTGCGTACATGATTGGCGTCGTTCGAGGTGTGGACGACGACCGGTTCGTGGAAGATGCCAACCAGGTCATCAGCCTCCCGGTCTCGCTCATAGTTCTTCTGGCGATTATCGTCATCTTCACAGCACTGGCGATTCGACGCCTCCGCACGATGGACATTCCCTGAATCCGGGCTGCGCTCTCAGAGCGATGTGAGCAGAATTACGATCTTGAGCCTCAGCACTGTGGATGCTACCTATTAGCGACTGTTGAGTTACCAGTACGGTAAACCTTACTTCCGGTGCAGACTGCATATTGGGGGAGCGAATGACTGGCAACGCAATCAAGTGCAGT
>JAJCYX010000284.1 GCA_029262715.1 Chloroflexota bacterium | reverse complement strand
GGTTGATAACGCCTCCGACACCGGTAGTCACTGAGCAGCCGATCAGGCTTGCCACGTCCATCGGGATGTCATCTGAGACCGGGAAACATGCCTGCTGAGGCACAACGATGCTCTCTGCAAAGACGCCTAGCTTGGCGAACTGGTGAACGTCGGCTCCGTCTGAGTCTTTCAGTCGAAACGTACCGTCGTACTGGCGAGTTCCAGTCAGCCTGTTCGTGTCGCAGAGTTGAGGAGATCCTGATCGGCAAGAGCGGCAGTGACCGCAGTTGGGGACAAACGACAGGATGCAGCGGTCACCAACCTTCACAGACGTGACACCCTCGCCAACCTCTTCGACGAAGCCCGCACCTTCGTGGCCAAGAACTATCGGCATGACGAAGCTGGTTTGCCCGACCATCACGTGGTGATCGGACGCGCAAACACCGGCAGCGGCCATCTTCACCTTCACTTCGCCAGCCTTGGGACCTTCCTGCTCGAGGTCGACTATCGGCATCGGTTTGTTTGGCTCGTATAGAACGGCTGCTTTTACCATTTTGGTGTTCTTATTTGCTCGTAATGAATATGGGTTCGTAACGGTTGTTTGCTTCGAGAATCGATCTTAACAACCTGCACAGAGTTTGGCAGGAACAGTAAAGCGGGATGGCGAATTGCCATCCCGCTTTTTCTAATCGACTGCCAGCTCTAGTTGGTCTGGATGACCGCGCCGGACTCAAGCATGTTGGCTACCTGGGCCTTGAGGTCCTTGACCTCCATGATGTGCGGCGATGCGCCCTTCTCTTTTTTGTCCCAGAGAACGCGACCGTCAACCTTGACGGTGAAGACGCCGTTAGCACCCGGCTTCAGGCTGATTGCCAGCGCAGGTCCGGCAGCCTGGAACAGCTCGCTCGCCATGTAGGCGGCAAGGTTTGCGTAGCCACATGGCACGCAGTATTCGATCTCAGCTTCCATCTTCCAGTCAGCCATGAATTACCTCCGAGAGAAATTAGCAGGGGTCAGATTGATCCCTATTGATAGAGATGCGTATCGTAGCACGGAGGATTCATCCCGAGATCAGAAGGTTGCAGGCGATAGGACTGCGTCAGAAGGAGCGTACAGAGGATGCCGCGGTTGACCGGTCAAATTCAGCCCGAGGTGGTGCAACCCGATGCCGTGCCTAGAAATGATAGTGCGGACATCTTCTGCCCTTCCATTAAACGCTCCATAGTTGCCCCACGCAGCGATGATCAGGTCGGCGTTGGTCACCTCAGTTGTAATCACCCCGTCGTTCTCTGGCCCAACCGGGTCACCCGCACTAAATAGTCTTTTGGGGTCGGTCGCTCTCATAGCAAACAGGTTCACCACATGTAGATATGTCATTCCCCACCGCTGAGAAAAGCCCATACAGCGCTTCAAAGTGGGGTCATCGGACTCTGCATCTGCTGTCGATGGGTTGAGCATGATGAACAGACATCTCTTCACGACAGTGATTTCAGATCGAACCTTCCGCGTTAGCAGATAACGGTAAGTTCCACACTCACTGAAAAGCGCAGTCCCGCTATTACCCACCATTTCGGATGTTAGTCTGACCGGCAACGGATATACTCTCGCAACTTCGCCTCAAACGTGCATCTCAGCACGGTCGGCGCTCCCGAACCTGCTAAAAATGGCAGATCGGAAATGATGGAGGTCCCAGATGGCCCAGGTTGAACTCAGACAGGTTACAAGGGAAGACGTCGGGCGCATTGCGAAATGGATCGAAGATCCCGAGGTTGCAGAGGCCTGGTTTGGTCGCTACACATACGGTGATGCAGCCCATCTAGGCTATGACCCTGAAAAGATGATCAATGCAAGTGATATTGAGTGGAACGAGGTTTTCCACGACCCTCATCACCAGCCACACCGCGACATATTCTCCACCTACACACTAGAGGGAGATCATGTTGGCGAGGGTCAACTATCAATTGACGAAGCGCTGGGTGATGCGCAGCTTTCCGTGCTGATAGGTCGCAAGGACATGTGGCACAAAGGCCACGGCACCGCTGCTGTACTCGCTATGTTGGAGCATGTGTTCGAGCATTTACAGCTTCACAGAGCATGGGTTGATGTTCCTGAATACAACATGGCGGCCCGAGGGATGTTCGAGAGCATCGGGTTTCAGCATGAGGGAACGCTGCGCCAGAGCCGCCCACATGAGGGAGCGCGCCACAACTCGGCGATCATGGGAATACTGGTCGAAGAGTACGAACGGCACTATCCCAATGGTGTGACAAGTCACGTGATCGACTGGGACAAACAGCACATCTAGTCTAGTTAGCTACTGGCGAGCAGAGGCCCAAGCAGGTCGAGGTACTTGAGAGCCGAGCCCGTGTTAAGCAGGACGACGCGTTCGCTCCGGCTGATCTCGCCAGACTCAACAAGCTGCTCCAGGGCAGAAAGGGTCGCCCCGCCCTCAGGCGCAGGGAAAATCCCCTCGTGCGACGCCATCTTCTTAACCGACTCGACCATCTCCGGGTCAGAGACGGTCACAGCTGTGCCACCGCTTTCTCTCACAGCTCTAAGAACCAGGAAATCACCGACCGCGGCCGGTACTCGCATTCCTGCTGCCAGGGTGTGCGGGTCCTGAACCGGCTCCGCAAACTCTGCGCCATTTCGGAACGCTGTAACTATTGGAGCGCAGCCCTCAGCCTGAACGCAGACCATCCGCGGCCGTTCCGAGCCTACCCAGCCCAGCGCCTCCATCTCATCAAGCGCTTTCCAAATACCGACAATGCCCGTCCCGCCACCGGTGGGATAGATGATTACGTCAGGCACCTCAAAACCCAGTTGCTCGACGATCTCGTACCCCATCGTCTTCTTGCCCTCTACTCGATAGGGCTCCCTTAGCGTCGAGACATCAAAGAGTCCGTGCTTCTCCGCCGCTTCGGCAGACAGCTTGCCCGCATCCGTGATGAACCCTTTGACGAGGGTCAGCTTCGCGCCGTAGGCAATGGATTCGATCTTGTTGGCCTCCGGAGCATCCTCCGGCATGAAAACGTGCGCTTCCATGCCTGCCTTGGCCGCATAGGCCGACATTGCACCGGCGGCGTTGCCTGCTGATGGCATCGTTAACTTCATTTGGCCCAGCTGATGAGCCATAGAAACAGCGGCTGACAGGCCTCGAGCCTTGAACGAACCTGTCGGATTGACACCCTCGTCTTTAATAAAAAGTGAGTTCATGCCAAGCGACTCGCCGAGTCGATGTGCATTGAACAGCGGTGTGAACCCTTCGCCAAGGGTCATGATGCTCTCCGGTTGCTCCACGGGCATCACTTCTTCATATCGCCACATGCTCGACACTCGGCCCGGAAGAGAGGTCGGCGTCAGCGTTTTTACGGCAGAAGCAAGGTCGTAGCGTGCATAAAGAGGCTTCGCGTCGTCTGGGCAAAGTCGCATCGGTTCGCGGTGCGAATAGATCTTGCCGCATAAAGTGCATTCGAGGTGAGTGATATGGGACGGCATGGAGGTTCCTGCTGCCTAATTCGACCGCAATTTGCCTGACAGGCAAACGTGATCTAGGCCTTAATTTGGATATTGACGAGCGCAGCACATGTTACCGCTACACTGCCATAACAGTTCGCAATAGGAAGCCGTCAGAAGGCGGTTCGCGTCGAGACTACTGTGCCGCCAGAGCAGCCCTCTCGGCCAGAACCGCTTCCGCGTCGATCGGTACTGGTCTCCATGAGACCCTTCTGGGTACGAAAGTGCTGCTAACGGCCTGCCGCAGGCTGGTGCCATCTGCGTCCAGTAGCCACATCGCACCGGTCACCCTGTCTATCACCGCCGCTTCAGAGTTGTCCGGTGCCCACGCAGCGAGAAATGCCGGGAACGGCAAAGGACTCAGTCCGACAAATTCACCCGACACCCCGGTCAAAATGATCCGGCTCTGAACACCTGCGCTCTCGTTGTCGATAGCCAAGACTGAATCACCGTCTTCTGACCATCCGAATCCAGAAAAACCGCTACCCCCGAGTGATTCAGGAGGCGAGGAGCCGTCTGAGGGCACGATATTTAGTTCAACATCGGTAACAGAGCGGGAGACGGTAAACAGGATCTTGGCGCCATCCGGAGACCACCACGGTAGAAGGTTCTGCACGTCGTCGTTGTTCGACAGCTTCGTAGCATCTGCGAGAGTAATAGGCGTGATGTTGCCTTCGCCGTCCGGTATTGGCATGTCAGCAACATAGAGCTGCCAGTTGACATCCTTCGTGATTACGAACGCCAGCTTCGTTCCATCCGGTGAGAAACTCGGCATGGCAGAGCCATCCGCAACATCCACCAACTGCCTGATGATTCCCGTCTCAAGCTCGATGTCATAAATCTGCATCGTGCCGCTCACATCGGAGGAATAGCCAAGTCGGCTTCCGTCTGGCGACCAGGTTGGAGACAGTTCGACACCAGCGTTGGTATCCAGTTCGTCCGACACGGGAAGTATTGCAGCATCCGAGAGATCGATAAGGAGGATTCCTGCGTCTGTGGCGTTTGAGACCTCAACAGCCAGCAGGTCACTGGACCTGTTCCTTATCGTCATATCGGCTGAAACGGTGAGTTCAGTCAGGTTTCCCGATGTACCTGCGGGTAACGTCGCTGTCACCGCTCCCGGGAACTCTCCAACTTCGAATCCGGCACTGAATATGCCGGTGTCGCTCACTATTCCGCCAGAGTTCGCACCCCACACCACATCTACGCCGTCGATGATATTGCCGAACTCATCCGTTACCACGGCAATGAACGGGTTGCTGGCGCCGACAGGGATAGAGTCGTTGCCTGGTGCGATCGAAATTCCAGCAGCTATCCCCGGCAAAACGACTATCTCTATATCGGCCTGAGAAAGAACCCTTTCCAACTCGCCGATTGCCGTTACTACGGGCCCTGTGGCAGCTACCGCGGCTCCAGATGGTGTGAAAACTCCATCTGGTGTGACTACTCCAAAGTCGTTCTGAACAAGTTCCCAGTCCAGTGATTCCAGCTCAAGCTGATTGCCAAAGCGGTCGAAGCCTATTCCGGTCAGGATTACCGGAGTGCCAACCGACACTGTATCCGGGGACACGGTGACATCGAGCCGATCCAGGATTCCCGTTGTGATGTTGCCTGAGATTGTCTGTTCGAGCGTCTCCGACCCGACAGTAACCTGCACCTTCACCAGTTCCTGTTCAGTCGGTGTGGGCAGGATCCCCGCCCTAAAATCACCCCCGACCATGACCGTGTCGACACCATTGCGCACAACTTCCCATTTAATATCCGGCTCGGGAAGGAGATGGCCTTGCCTGTCGGTAGCGAGCACTTTGAATTCGATTCGGTTGTTCACCCGCACATTTACGGATTGCGGTTCGACGCTGATCGAATCAAGGGCGCCGAATACGATCTCGACCGGAACATCCAGACTGGCGGTAACTCCGAGCCTCTCGTATTCGACTGTGACCGCTTCGGGATACTCACCGACCTCTGGTCCCGCGACAAACGTGCCATCGTCTAGCACAGTTCCGGCTGTGTCAGCCGCCGCCCATGTAAACAAAGCGTCATGGATGGGATTGCCGAGTGTATCGAA
>JAJCYX010000283.1 GCA_029262715.1 Chloroflexota bacterium | reverse complement strand
GAACGTCCCTTCCAGATTTCGCAGTCTTGTAAAAAAGAGCCAGATTCGCCATTCGCTGCGCACGCGGATGGCATCAACCGCGAAACTGCGGGCGAGCATTCTGGCGTTATCCTGCCGGTTGCTCTTCCGCTATCTGGATCTGGGCACCATGAAGGAACTCAGCGACACAGAAATCGAAGACATTCGGGATGGATGGCTAAGGGATGTTCTCTCCCTCGGTGATGAGGCGCGCGAATTATTCGGGCCGTACACGCCCGCGATTCAAGCTGAAGAAATCGCCGACCTGAAGCGCTATGAACGCTCCAGTCGAGACGCACTTGGAAGGCGTGAATATGGCGAGGTCGCCATCCTGGCGGAAGGCCTGGCACTTGAGCGCGGCGTCGAGAATCCTCGGCAAAGCCGATTATTTGGTCGACTGCAAAGAGAGCTTCTCAAAGCTCGCATCCGCCACGCACAGATAGAGCAGCTCAAGGCAAAAGGCGAGTACGACGCGGACCTACCCGCTGTGGACAACAAGAGCGATAGCCATGGCAGAAGTAAGGCGCGAGAAAATGGCGGCGCGACCGAACAGATTCTCTCAACGCCCGTGGACGCCGATGGCGACACCATCTCATCTGTCTTCGAGGTGTACGAGCGCGACGCAATGAAGGGTCGTCGCTGGACAGCCAAGACGCGAATGGAGAATGCCGCGATGGTATCGACCCTGATCGAAATCATGGGTGACGTTTCGCTCAGGTCCGTCGGCAAACCGCAAGTCAGGTGGTACCGAGAGCAACTCCAAGCCTACCCACGCAACCGCCACAAAGACCCGCGATACAGGAGCAAGACGCTTGAGCAGATAGCACAGATGGCCAAGGTCGATTCTATTTCTATCACTACAGTGAACAACCACCTCATCAAGCTGGCAGGATTTTTCGGGTGGGCGATGGACAACGGGTATATCGAGCTAAACCCTTTTAAGCGCATGACTACGCGGGTGAAGGGAAACGCAAAGGACAACGTCGATCCGTTCGATCACATCGAGCTACGGGCCATCTTCAACGCTTCGTTGTATCAACCTGGCGCTCGACCACGGACGTGGCAGTTTTGGCTGCCGCTGTTGGGGCTGTTAACGGGCGCGCGGATCGAGGAGCTTTGCCAGCTCCACACCGAGGATATCCGCAAGGTTGAGGGCATTTGGTGCGTTGACATCAACGATGGACCTGGGCGCTCGCTCAAAAACCGCGCGAGCAAACGCCTCGTCCCCGTGCACCCTGAACTTATCCGCCTTGGCTTCATCGACTTTGCCACGTCTCCGCGCAAGCGTAAGAGTCCCCTGTTGTTCCCGGAGCTCTCGTCCGTAAAGGGAAAACACTCGCACTATCCCAGTACGTGGATTGGCAAGCTCAAGCGTGGGTTGGGTATGCCGGAACGCCGCAAAGTCTTCCACAGCTTCCGCCACGGTATGCGGAACATGCTGGTGCGCATAGAGACGGAGGACTATGTCTTGAAGCGTATTCTGGGACATGAAGTCGGCAGCGCATCGCATGATGTGTACGGAGACGACAAAGCGTTGGTAGAGCCAATGTACGGTGTCCTCCAACGGATCGACTTTGGCGTTGACCTCGCACACATCGCGTGGCCGCAGAGGTAACCCAGGCGCTCCGCTGTCCTCGTTCGCTGCCTGGTTGACGCACCGGTGCCGCCAAGCCATCATGAGTATGGCCCTTTTCGGGCCATCCTTTATCCCTCCCCTACCAGCAAATTCTCAGCGGGGAGCGGCGTGAACATCGCGTAGGCGACTCAGTTCGCCTGCGGGACACGGAGTCGCGCCGCGCCATCGCAAGTCCGAACCACGTGTGAGCGGTCCGCGTTCGAGTTCGCACGTCGCGTGGTTCGTCCGGCGTGATCACCCGTGCTTGTAAAGAACACCATGGATGCACGCGAATACCCACGTGCCGTCCGTACGTAGGTAACGTTCCAGAACAGGTGAGGCAATAATATGCCCAAGAAAATCAATCTTCCCTCTCGTGGTCATTTGCACCAGTCAAAACGGAACGCCAAAGCCAGCGCGATTCTTGCCGATTCCTCGCGGGATTGCTTGACGATGGCGGAGACCCAGGCGCTGTACGAATACGCGAACCGACTTACGGCAGACATGGATCGCCGTTGGTACACCATTGGTAGGATCGTCGCTCTACTCATTAAGGCCAATCCCGGAGCGGCGGCGAAGAGGCGCAAGGAGGAGTTCAACGCCAAGCTGAACCTGGGATATTTCAGGGCCATGAGGGCCGCGCGCTTGGCGAGGTTCTATGAGGATTCGCCTGAAGAGGTGGATATCTACCAGCCGACAGCCGCTGACTTGCTGCGCCGCTACGCCACCAGGGAGAAGCGCATGGCCGTCTGGGAGGCCACAGGTAGTGCGCCCAAGCTGCGCGTGTACCTCGCCAAAGAGAAGCGAGAAAAAACCAGCACCGCGCCGAAGACCAAGCCGGTCAAAATCAAGCGTGGCCCGACCACCCAGTGCCCAGCCGACGGCTTGGAGGTGCGCCACGATGGACGCTTCATCAAGCTTCTGGTGGACACGAAGCGCTTCCCTCGCGCGCCGAAATCGCTGGAATCGCTTCAAGCCAAGCTCGCTGGATTCCCCGTAATTTTCCAGTCTTAGCAGTTCCAGCTCGCCTGCCGAGTGGCATTGGCCACATGTTGGTTGCTGGTGCCCTCGGTAGGCGCCTTATAGTTTCTGCACATCAAGATTTTCGGTGACTTGGCCCTTCCGACTCCAAGGGCGCGGGACAATGTATATAGCTTCCTGACGAATTAAGGATTTGCCCGTATGTCTCAGGTAAGCGGGCATTCCTCAGCTCTAGTGTGCTCTTTCTTCAGATTTCCACGACGCCCGTGTGGTGCATCTTCTTCTATATCCCGAAGGAATTGGTGCGCGGATGCGCTACCTGCCCGCCGAAGGCGGGCAAATATAGGTGACAGTCATCATCAACAATTCTGGGTTCCCATGCGAATTCTTACCCAACGCCCCATCGTCGACCAGCTCGTGTTCCGCTACAACATCCGCGATCACGATTTTTTCCGCGACTGCTTCAAGGCCATGGAGGAATCCTGGCTGGAAATTCCGTTTCGCAATCAGCCCCCCGCCTGGTTCTTGATCAGTAACCTCCACCCAGACAATACGCACCTATGTCAGGCGGAGCGCGTGTCCAAGTTTCCCCACGTCACCATCGAAAAATCTTCCCGCCGCGAGTCAGCCAAACCCCATGCCCTCGTGGGCAAGCTGTCAAAGAAAGGCTACGGCTACCAGAAGAATTACTTGCTCGTCGTGCCAGGGCTTGGCCGTCTCTACGTGCACTGGAACTGTCTGAAGTTTTTCGTGGAGACCCGGCTGCTCCTTCGTGCCCAGTCGAAAACGGACGGCCTCTCGCGGCTCATCTGGCGAATCTACCGGCAGCTCTGGCGGGTATTCGGCCTGTGGTTTTTCATCAGCGATTTCGACCTGGCCGTGGATGTGGATGCCAGCCCCAAACTCGTTGCCGATCTGCGCCTGGTCGAGGAGCGGAAGCACTTCATTCTGTCCGGCCCGCTCGTCCGCCACAAGTCCCATACGTTCCGGGACACGCGGGTCGAAGACGAAAACGGGGTCACCTTCGGCTCGCGCAGCAGCCGCTTTGCCACGCTCCTGTATGACCGAGATGTCTGCATTCGGAATGCTTCTGATGCCGACAAACGCCGACTCCGCCGTCACCGAAAAATTCTTGAGACGACCCTGTACGACCACGTTCCCCACCGCCACGCGGTCCGCCTGGAGGCCAGATTCTCCGATGTGATGATTTGGCCCGGTGGTGGTGATGACTCCGACCGGCCTACCATCCGCCATGCTCAGGATTTTCCAAGGAAGCAGGACTGGCTGCACAGTTCCGATTTCCGGCGGGTGTATTGGGGGCAGCTCGACCACCTGGCGCTGTTCCGCGATTTCCTCGGTGGGCTAGAAATCCTGCAATCCGACCTACGACCCTTCCAGCTTCGCAACCGGCGCCGATCCGCCTTCAGTGAATCAGTCGGGCATTTCCTGGCGGACAATCTTCGTCGCATTCGCCGGAACGAACCAGACCGCTGGCACGAGATGCGGCATCCGTATTGGCGGTTCCTTTCCGCTACGCTTCTATCACCTTCACCGGAACACACTGAATGAACCCTACCTTGAAGAACGTAGAGCTGGGACTAGCAACGGAGATGAACGCCATCATCGCTCGCCTTGGGCACGATCACCCCGATCTGTTCCGCCACCTCTCCACCTACATCCGCACGCTGCCCACCCGGCATCCCGACTGGATCCCGGTCATGCGCCGCGCCCACTCGCAGGTACTTGAGAAACGGCTGCGACTATCTCGTCCACGCCAACGCAAGCCCTTTGACCGTGACGCCAATGCCCGACCCGACCGACGCTGACCAGTTCCTGCTTGGCCGCCGCATCGCCGACGTCATATCCGAGTTGGTCCAGCGATATGGCGCGGAGCATCCGTTGCTGGACATACTCATCGAGCAGCGGCTGGAGGAGCTTTTGCAGGCCCGTAGATTCCCCTAGCGTCACCTCACCGCAGGCCGCAAATCGCATACTTGTAAAGGAACCACCGGAACGGCTCGTGTGAGCTGGTCTGTCGGTGGAGGCACGACTACTTTGCCTCGCTACCCGCAACATGAGGTACTACCATGGCGGGAAAGACGAGCATCGAGTGGACTGATGCGACCTGGAACCCCGTTCGAGGTTGCAGCCGCGTCAGCAAGGGCTGTGATAACTGCTACGCAGAGCGCATTGCGACGCGCTTCAGCGGGCTTGGCCTCGCTTTTCAGGGCTTTGCCAAGCAAGTGCAAGGAATGCCGCACTGGATAGGCAAAGTGGAGTTGCTGCGTCACAAACTGGATCAGCCGATGCGACTGCGCGGCAACCAGCGTATTTTCGTGAACAGCATGTCCGACCTGTTTCATGAACGCCTCGTGGACCATGAGATCGACGAGGTCTTTTGGCAAATGGCGCTGTCGTCGCGGCACACGTTCCAGGTGCTTACGAAGCGCCCCCTGCGTATGCGGGAGTATGTGCGCCGCCTCACGAATCGCCGCTCTGATTCCGGTCGACCGCTCCACGAGTTGTTGCGGATCATGTGGCAATCTCCGCGACGCAACGTCCATCTCGGCGTGAGCGTGGAGGACGAACAAACAGCGGCTGCGCGCATTCCGCTTCTTCGCAAGACGCCAGCCACTGGGCGCTGGGTCAGTTACGAACCAGCGCTTGGGCCCGTGAACTGGGAGAGGTGGTTGCCCGGCATTGACTGGGTCGTGTGCGGAGGGGAATCTGGCCCGCATGCTCGGCCCATGCAACCGGAGTGGGCCCGTGCAGCCCGCGATGCCTGCAAGGAGGCAGGGGTGCCGTTCTTCTTCAAGCAGTGGGGCGACTGGGCGCCGAATCGTGCGGGTACACTCGTCCACAAAGGTAAGAAGAAGGCCGGGCGCAATCTGGATGGCCGCAATTACAACGAGTTCCCGAACGGGGACGAAGGCAACGATTCGTAGTTCAACACAGCCATGGATCGACTTCGAATCTAACCTCCTTCCCGTGGGCGGCTGACCACCGCCCATGGCTTCAACCCCACCTGGTCACTTCTCGACGCGCCATCTCATACGCACGCACGACCTGTTCTGGCCGCAGCCCATCGGCGATCAGCACCGTCTGAATCGCAGCATCTGCGTCACCCTGCGCTGCCGCCAGCAACATCCACCTCAGCGCTAGAAATTTGTTGCGCCGGACACCGACTCCGAGCTTATACGCAGCCCCCAGCTCGAATTGCGCACCCGTATGGCCCCACTTCGCACAAACGCGCAGCGAGCGGATGGCAGTCAGTTTGGCGTGGGTGTTACTGCGGCTGGAGCGGAGAATCTTGACAGATCGTTCGTAGCACTGCTTGATCTCTTGCGGCGTCGGTGAACGCACTGGCTGTCATCCCGTCAAGTCCTCCACCTTAACGATCTGATAGTGCGACGTATCGCCGTCTTTGGTCTTGATCCAGAATGCCGCCCCCTGGGCGATGGTGATCGCGTGCAGGTTGGTCGAGTTCTGCTCGTCATCGAACAGCGCGCCGTAGCTCACCTGTTTCTTGGCCGGGATCGTCACACCCGGCCACCAGTATGGCGCGCGCTCATCGTAGTCGCGCAACACCACGTGCGCTGGCAGGTCGGTGGGCTTGCCGTTCACAACCTGCATGATGCCGAAGAACGAGCGACCAGCATCGGCCTTCTCTCCTTGCTGTGGCACCCACTCGGCGGTGAAGGCCAGAACGGTCTTCTTGGCCGGTTCGGACTTGGTGGTGCCGTTCTTCGCTGCGCCATTCTTCTTGGCGCCGTTCTTTGTCGCGGTTCCGTTCTTGCCTGTTGCTGCCATGGTCGTGTGCTCCATCTGGGCTTGCGTTGAAGGCGCCCCCACACCCCGGACGAACCTCGCCACCCGCGTGACCACTTGTCTCGCGCAGGTCTCCATCGACCAGTGCATGCAGGTCGCGGAGCCAGTACTGATAGTGAGTTCGGTCGGAGTGGGGGGCTAGGCTCGCTGGTCTGTGCGGGCCTTGCTCTATACAACGTTACTTGGATCGCCTCGATCTGTCAGCGGGTCTCTGAATAGTACAAATGGGCAGACAAATCGCGGCTAGCGACGACAGCTACGCGGCCTTGGCTAGCTCCGTTGCCACGCTTAGTGCGCGCTGCTTGATGCGCCTACCCTCGCCGTACCACGCGGCGTGGAGCCGGGTGTTGTCTCTCCCGCGCTCGTGGTCCACGAACTCCGTCATGGCGTTGTACGCTGCCCAATAGGTACCACGGATCGCGCGGTTCTCCTGGCCCGTACCGTGCTCAAATAGCTGGACAATAGGAGCCAGAGCACGCGGCGGTTCCTCAGCATCGTCGGGCACCTGCAACACGTCCAGCACGTACTTGTGGATGTTCTCCACGTGCCGACTGGCCAGGAAGCGATATTGCTCCAAGGTCGCGGCGAAGGTGCGATGCGTCATGTCTGCCACCTCTTGCACGCGACGCAGCGTGTCCCGCACGTCCCCCTTGTGTTGGATGCGCAGGAACGGTGAGGCGTTGTCGCTTTCGGCCATAGTGAGCGTGTTCCAACACACAACTCGCACTGGCGTGAAGCGCACGTTGATTGCGGCTTTCCCGTCGTGGCTATTGCTGAGCAG
>JAJCYX010000282.1 GCA_029262715.1 Chloroflexota bacterium | reverse complement strand
CGAGATGTCTCGCGTGTCTACTCCAACGCCAGTTGCGCCTGCGAATGAGCGGATGACAGGGAGGAAGGCGTGTGTGGCGAGCGCGGGAGCTTCGTCTGTCCATGTGTAGATGATCTTGGGCGAGGGGGTCATGTCGATCCTTGTCGAGTATCAAAAGTTGCTGCTAAAACTGGCTCTGCACTGCCCATCAGTATAGGCATTTTCTGTTGGACTTCCCACGTAGAATCACGAATTGCCAACCGACTGATCGTGACGGAGTCCTCCTCTATTCGAATCTCTCGTCAGCGCTCCAAACAGCCGAATGCTGTGGCAAACTAGACTGCAACGAGAGCCTGTTTTGAGATCAAGATAACCGCTGGCACCTCTTGCCTGACCATGGCGAGCGATCAAGCGGAATCTAAACACCTAACAACAACCCTAAATTCCTCTATTTTGAGATTGCAAAAGGACTGGACATGAGATTCAAGGTTTCGGTAATTGGCGCTGGTTTTGTTGGGTCGACGACTGCACAACGTATCTACGAAAAGGGTTACGCAGACGTGGTACTGGTGGACATCGTTGAGGACAAGCCCCAGGGCCTTGCGCTGGACATGATGGAGTCCGGGCCTGTCCTCGGAACCGATGCCACGATCGTTGGATCAAACGGCTATGAAGAGACCGTCGACTCGGATGTCGTTGTCATTACGGCTGGCCTTCCCCGCAAGCCTGGAATGAGCCGAGACGACCTGCTGCTGACCAACATGAAGATCGTTGGCAGCGTCAGTGAGCAGGTTGCGAAGCATTCGCCAAACGCAGTGCTTGTGATCGTCTCCAACCCACTGGATGCCATGGTTCAGCATGCCAAAGTTGTCTCAGGTTTCCCCAAAGAGCGTGTCGTTGGCATGGCCGGAATTCTTGATACTGCACGCTTCCGCTCATTCCTCGCAATGGAGCTAAACGCATCGGTGACGAATGTTCAGGCATACGTACTCGGTGGTCATGGCGACAGCATGGTTCCGTTGATCGGCACCACAACCGTTGGCGGTGTTCCGGTAGCTGACCTCATCGAAAAGGACCGGCTGGAGGAGATCGTGCAACGGACGCGGGACGGCGGCGCTGAGATCGTCAAACTGCTGAAGACTGGCTCCGCCTACTATGCGCCGTCTGCGGCCGCAGCTCAGATGGTCGAGGCAATTCTGCTCGATCGCAAGGAGATTCTGCCGTGCGCAGCGTTCCTCGAGGGTGAATACGGCATTAACGGCCTGTACGCCGGTGTTCCCGTGAAGCTAGGAGCAAAGGGCGTTGAGCAGGTTATTGAGATCGAGCTGACCGAAAGCGAGAAAGCGGCGCTTCTGAAATCGGCCGAGTCTGTGCAGGAACTGGTGAACGTTATGGCAGCGAGCAGCTAGCCGTGTGCGGTCGATATGTCCTGGTCATGGACGAGGATGGGATTGCGAAGCTAATTCAAGAGCAGGATATTGACCACGAGTGGTTTTCCAGGTTGGAACAAGAAGGGCGAGTCCTGGAAACTTCGTCCACAGAGCGTCCAAGTTTCACAAGCTACAACATCGCGCCGACCCATCTTGCCCCGATAGTCATCAACCGCAGCGGTTCTCGGCAGCTTGAGCTTGCGCGCTGGAGTTTCGTACCGTCCTTCTGGTCAAACGATCCGAGTGAAAACCCCAAATTCAGTACGTTCAACGCTCGGGACGACAAACTGAAGTCGTCGGGGTTTTGGCGAGGCGCAGTAGAACAGTATCGGTGCATGGTTCCAGCCACCGGCTTCTACGAATGGGAGAAGGCAGGCAAAGAGCGTCTGCCCCACTACATTCACCGAAAAGACGGCGAGATGATG
The DNA here is from genome assembly GCA_029262715.1 of Chloroflexota bacterium. GTDB lineage: Bacteria > Chloroflexota > Dehalococcoidia > Lucifugimonadales > Lucifugimonadaceae > JAJCYX01. The sequence goes on along the minus strand of JAJCYX010000282.1, from coordinate 1,038 downwards.
GCGCTCGCCGGGCTCTATAGCCTCCGAGCGAATCCTGAAACTGGTGAGACTCTGACCACATTCACGGTTGTGACAACGCCAACGAACCGGTTCATGGAGCCACTTCACGACCGAATTCCGCTAGTGCTCGGCGGTATCGAGGACGAGCTGTGGTCGGTATGGCTCGACCCCAGGACAAGGTTCGAACAGGTGGAACGGCATGTTGCAAGCCGGGAATGGCCTGAGATGGCGATGCACCGCGTATCGACTGACGTTAATGCCACCGGCAAGGCGAAATACAAAAACGAACCAGGGCTAATCGAGCCGGTAAAACGGGTCGAAGAGCAGGGAGGGTTGTTGTGACCCGCAACCAGACCGAACACGAAGGTCGGGTGTTGAAAGCGACTGCTCTTGATCTGGCCATATCTCCAATTGCCGCCGGGAACGGTCGCCTCTTGACGAATTGGTCGCATAAACTTGATTGCGGACAACCTATCCAGCATGCGTAACCGGGAAATCGGCGTGACGTAGCCGGAATCATCGACGAAATATCCAGGAGAACAAGTTGGTAGCAAGGCTTACCGGTAAGACAGCGGTCATCTCTGCGGCAGCGCAGGGAATTGGCAGAGCGACGGCGCTGGCGTTTGCGAAGGAAGGCGCCAAGGTCTGGGCGACCGATATTAATGAAGAGGCTCTTGCTGATCTGAACGGCACTGACGGCATCAAGACGATGCGGTGCGACGTTACAGACCAGGATTCGGTTAACGCGATGCTAACTGCCACCGGTGCCCCTGACATCCTGTTCAACTGCGCCGGCTATGTTGCGATGGGCAACATACTCGAAAGTACCGAGAAGGATTGGGATTTTTCATTCGAACTGAACGCAAAAGGCATGTTCAGGATGCTCAGAGCGTATCTGCCGCCTATGATCGAGCACGGCGGAGGCAGCGTGATCAACATGTCGTCCGTTGCCTCGCACCTCATGGGTGTTTCCGACCGCGCTGCATACTCGGCAAGCAAAGCTGCTGTGGCAGGTCTCACGATGTCTGTCGCCAAGGA
>JAJCYX010000281.1 GCA_029262715.1 Chloroflexota bacterium | reverse complement strand
GACATCTATCCCGATGATGTCGTGTTGTTCGCCTTCGTCAACCAGGCAACCCTCGCCAGTCACTTTTTTGAGCGCGATCCTTCTGAGATTGGTTTGGTTGCGGTAGAGCGGCCTGATGCCAAAGTAGCGCGGCCAGGATTTTGAAGACGCCTCAGATGGCGGTTTTATCGCCCCTTTGACCGCAAGCGAGGTAACACCGGAATCACCGAAGTCGACGAACCAGAGGTCCTGCTTTTCTCCTGCAACATGACCGGTTGCGAGTCTGAGCTCAGGGAACACACGTCTAAACTCTTCACCAAACGCGTGAAGATCGCTTAATCCTTCATCATCGGTCGCACCAGGATTGACCGGAGCGTTGATCGTCGAAACAAACGACTCAACCGGACCGTTCTTGTTCGGGCTTGCGAATTCTGGATCAATCAGTGCATCCGGTCTGCGCAAAGAGAGCGTGGTGGTCAGCGGCGTCACCGGTTGTTCAAAGGCACCGAGGGAAGTTCCAAGTTCGACTTCGAAAGCCAATGGCGCCGGAGGTAACAAGCATCGAGCACCTGATCGGAAAAGACCGGCATGCGGATTTTGACGGACAAGGGTTGGAATATCTAGCTGACGGTCGTGGGCCGCAAACCGTGCGATCAACGAGTTGATTGTGTCGCATTCAAGAGTAGTTACGGCTGCCGGTGAATCGTCGCCACACGTCAGTTCAATGCCAGCCTGAATCAAGCCCTTGAGCGCCGCATTGGCGCTGGCGAAAAGCGCCACGTCGACACCATAAATCTCCTCAATATCTGCCGGCTTCAGCACGCCGGTTCCGTGCATATCTGGCAGCTTCCCTGGCCGGCAGATCATCCTGGCATCAGTGGCGAGTAGTCGAGCCTGCTGACCTATGGCAGCCATGAGATCTTCGAGCGCAATCTCCGGGTTCTGCTCCTTCAGACTTCCAAGCACGTCAGAAATCGTGTCGTTTGGAGATGTCGTTACCTCATATTGAGTTCCATGTTTTGTGACCATAACCGTCTGATCAGGATTGAGTAAGCCGCGAATGTTTTCGTTGTCTTTTCCAATCCGCACCAGTCCGCTTTCGTCACTCTCATAGTCAAAGATCCGAACGATCTTCAGGAAGGTGAAATCTTCGCCGATGCTGTACGGAATTTTGATTGCTTCTGTGTCATCCGGCCAGCAGAGCATCCCGGGAACCACCATTGATTCACCTTTTGGAAGCTCATATGTATTCGACAAGGCGAGAGACTGAAACAGCAACGCGGGCGTTGTGTCATAAAGGTTGCAGAATTGGTCAACGGTCAGGGGTCCCACGGTTTCTGAAGCACATGAGGTGTGGAAGTTTCCAGTGAACACCAGAGCTCCAGTTTCAAAGAGGTTCACCGTTTTTATGTTGTTCGCCACGAGAGTGGAAAGATCCACTCCGCTTCCGTTCTGAGAAAGGGTTTCGAAAGGATGCTCCGCTGTTGGTTCGGGCACTAGGTACTTCGTGGAATTGAGACTCTGTCCGACGATAAGCAGGTCTTCATCGGCAGCCACATTGCTGGCAAGATCGGCAACATCGACGTGGATGCCTTTGTTCGAGAAAGCCTCGACAATATCGTCAAAGCTCTGGATCTTCGAATCTGTCGTGACCGAAACACCGTCATTCTCGAACTCAATGCCAACATTCAGAATGTCAGAACGATCGTGATTTTCTTTGGCCAACAAAGCTGCAGTCGTGCCATTTGCCTCAGCAAGTGACGATAGAGTCGCCGGCGGAAACAGTTGGGGCACTTCAATCGTCATGGCCGGAATTTTCAGAGCGATACCTGGTCTCAGCGGTAGGACGTTCGCGTTCTCCGGGAACTCGAGCATCGCGGCAGCACTTGTTGGCACAGGCCAACCCTTCTTCAACCTGCCAACTAGCAGTTTCGCGTTATCGTTTTCGCGGAATACTGCATTAGCAGGAACTTCAATATCCCCACCGCCCAGGACACTCTCAGCTTCCTTCCTGACGACTCCGGTCGCCAGCTGTGTAGGAGTAAGGCCGTATGCGGCTGAAAGCTCAGCGATAGCTCGAGCCTCGTCAACCATCGGTGTCTCGACGATCAATTCTGAAACAGCGGTGGCGTAGAGGTAATTGGCGGCAGCAAACGACCAGAGGTTTGACCCGCCGCCTGAGACAGGGATCGGTATCGGTTGGCCCGCACTGTCTGTGTGAACTGTAGATTCCAAGGTCACCTCCAGATTGGGCTGCGCCAGCTGAAACAGAACCTCCTGATACTTCGCAGCCTGATTCTGCGCCCTCGCTTTCGCGCCATCTGGCGGGCTCAGAGGAGCCGGCATGGTGCTACCCGGTTGGCTCCCTAGCTCTACTCGCAGCACTTTTCCGGAACCCGAGACCCCACGAAATTCATACCTACTTGTTGCACCTGGCCAGTTTTCGAATGGAACTAGACGATCCGTATAGCCAACGTTCACTGGAACCAAACCTGGATATGGACTGGTGGAAGATGACAGTGTTTCGTTACCGTAGATATCTGCAAGTCCGAAGTTCACCAACGCCTGCGAAAGCCTCCCACTGGCGTTTATTCCACGATAGGGATCATCATTCGGATCGGGAAGACCCGCTGCATCTGGCGCAATTGACGGTGGTCCCATTTTCGAAACCGGGAAAACCTGCGTGTAATGCCAGTAGTCAGTTTCGGCCGCTATTGGGGATTCACCGCGAGCCCGCGCCTGGCGAGCGCGCTTGGCAACGTCGCAAGGTGAACCCTCGGCAGGATCGCGCAACTCAGGCGTCACAGGCAGCCCTGGCTGTTCCGCATAAAACGTATCGTTCTCATGACCGACTGAGTAGGTCAAGAGAGAAAACAGGTCACGCGTACGTTCTGCTGGCGTTAATTCAGGGTGTGATGAAGTCGGGTTGGGCGGTGATGTGAGCGTGGTTGTGATACCAACGTTTCCTGGCGTTACCGTAGAAGATTTCGTTGTTTCGCTACCGTCCTCGGCTTCCATGTAAAGGCTATGCAGCGATGCATCGAGACCTGGTCCAACGAGGACGCAGTTATTGCACGGCACAAGAACTCGGCCCTTAGACACCGGGTCCTGTTGAGAACCAAGAATGGTGAGAAACTCCAGAACCGCTTCTGATTGTTCGTTGAAAATCGTCGGAGGCAGACCTCGGTCGTCACCGGAATCAAGGCGCAAGTAGTAACCACTACCACCTACAGAAGTACCTTCCCAGAGCAACGTGACGAAATCGCGAAGTTCGGCAAGTGTCGCCGTGTAGACAGTACTGGCAGTTGTTCGCGAATCTGAATTGGCAGCCAAACGGTGCATACCTGTCAGTCCAGGCACGGTTTCGGTCGAAAGATTCGTCTTGATGATGTAGCTGTCGCTCTCAATCAGAGCCACTTCAGCCAATCCGCTGGTGTTCCTGTTGGCAGGGTTCGGATTGACGAACAGATTGATCGTAGTATCGCCAACCTCCTTCGTAGATAACGACTTAAGTTGCTGCATCAGGTGCAGAAGAATCTGTCGGTGTTCGTCGTCGGTGCCGAGCAGTTCGTACAGGTTGCTTTGACCTGCTAACTGGCGAATCTTGATGGAGATGAGCGTGCCGTAGGTCGAGTTCAATTGCGTCTCTTCGGACGCCGATCCGGCAGAGTGAGGCTTGTTCCTGACTAACTCGTACTGAGTCTCACTGCCTGAGATTGCTTTCCGCTGAAGAGCGCCGGAAAAAGGCCACAGGCTTGGGTTGCCTGCGATTGGGCCGGATTGCTTCCCTTCGTCGGAACTCGGATGGGGAATTTTCGGAATCTGCAACGGACTAACTGCCTGCAACTCGACCAGGTGGTCCAATCCGTAGGTAACCGGCACGTCCACCACCAACCTGAGCGCGGTCGGAGCAATCACGGGGTCGATACGAACCGAGCCCGCGCTGAAACGGTTCTGTAGCTCCTCCCCCGTGAAGCTGTAGTTCAGCGACGACGCAAGCGAAGTTATTACGATCATTCCGGCTGGCAGTTGGGTTCTTGTGTTCTCTGCAGATCCGTGTAGAACGCCAAGAAACCGATTGTTCTCAGGCGCGTCCGGCGCTCTCGACACAAGATCAGTTAGCGTCTCTCCTTCCTCGACCGCTACTGAGTCGGATAGCGAAATCCAGGGTGGGGCGTCTTGTACCGTCTCCACACTTATGTTGATCGCTGCATCGGTAGAGGATGGGTCGAACTGTGGTCCGGTGAACTGCTGGCCTGACAGTTGGTAAAGGGCAAACATCTTGTCGGATACTCTGACAACCTCCGTTGTCGGGTCCTCGTCGAGACCAGGAAGCCTGAGTCCGGCCAGCAGTTGCCTGCTGCTACGCGCCGTGATGTTTGTGACGCCATCGCCCTCAAGAACGTAAGCGAGCAGATCATCGACGTTGGCAACCGGAATCTGAGTCACAGCAACTTCGCTGTTTTCATCAGTCGTCGCAGGGATGATCGGCTGTTCGCTGAGAACGCCGTTGGCAATTGCCGGCACTGTGAGACCCAGCGCCGAAGCGGCTAGATTCAGGGAGTCATACTTGCTGGTATCTAGCTTGTAACCCGGAATCGTGATGGTTGCCAAAGGAGCGAGAACAGGCACACCTTCAATCCAGTCGAAAAGTCCGGCCAGGTTCTGGTCATTGCCGCCAGTACCGTCTCCAAATATGTAGGTGCGCTTGGCCAGATCGTTAAGCGATTCTCCGGGTTCGATCTTAATTGTGGTGGCGATGAGGTTGTGCTCCCCAACATCACCACCTCGATCGGATCCGAATGCTGCCTTCATGTCATCTCGGAATTGTGGCCATCCTTTTACCGGCCCATCACTATCTTCGTAGTTTTGAACCAGATCGAGCGCCGCACCAATTCTAAGAACTGTGTCGCCTACCAGAGTCGTGTAGTTCGGGACGTCAGGTTTTTGGGTATCGGTCTTTGCATTAGGGACGCTGAGCGGCCTCCCGGGTGTGAGAGTTTGACCGGGTTCGATTGAACTCAGGAACTCTTCGTTCCAGAGATTGATCAGGTCTGCGTACCGCTGTGCTCCCTCGATGTTCGAGATATCGAAAAACCGGGTGAAAAACAGCGCAGCGGCCTGCAACGCGCTATAGCCGGCTGGGACTGCGTAGGGAGTTTCTGGACAGTTGAACTCTTGACCTTCGGCCAACACAAGTGTGTCGCTGGCCAGCTTCTCGCTCTCAAGTAGGTAGGTGGCAGGCGAGAATCCGAACTTGTCGGCGATCGCCGTAAACGTATCCCCTGCCAGGATCTGGTACGGCACCGGACCCAGCTCGAAAATGTCCGGTACAAGCTTCAGATCGGCGTTATCTATCGCCACCGATTCCGGGGCGATCCCGAGTGTTATCTCAATTGGCTTCCCTACATCTATTTTCGCCAATTCATTCGCAAGGTCAGGGTTGCGATAATTCAGCTCAGCCGATGTTGCACCCAGGAACAGCGCAACGCTTTCGACTGTGTCACCACCGCGAACCTGATACGGAACTTGCGCAGTCGCAAACGAGTCGGCAATCGCAGTCAGGCTCGTCGGATGCTCCGGACGCAACGTCCACTTCGCCATCGCCTTCTGGCACTCTTCCACAGCCGCCCTGGTGATCATCAAACACCAGTCAGTGAACATGTGTGACGCGAACGACAGATAATC
>JAJCYX010000280.1 GCA_029262715.1 Chloroflexota bacterium | reverse complement strand
CGCAGCGCGATGTGATCTACAAGCTGCGCAGGCAAATTCTCGAGGGCGACGGGCTGCGAGAGACGATCACCGGTTATGTCGAACGTGAACTGACCGCTATCGCACAGCAGTTCCTGTCTGGCGACCAGGACAACTGGGATGTGCCGGGCTTCCAGCGTGAGCTTCTAAACGTCTTCCCAACTGCCGAGATTTTCCAGACTGAAGATGAGGTCTATGACGTTGAGGCGGACGAGATCCCTGATCGGTTGATCAACTACGCAGACGAGCTTTACGACAACCGTGAACAGGAGTTCGGCGAGGACATGATGCGCAAGCTTGAGCGTGCCATCATGCTGCGGGCCGTCGATGGCCTCTGGGTTGAGCACCTGACCACGATGGACGGGATGCGGCAGGGCATTGGTCTGCAGGCAGCAGGTCAACGTGACCCGCTTGTGCAGTACAAGATCCAGGGTTTCGAGATGTTCCAGGACCTTGTGACGCAGATCGAATCGAACATTTCTCGACAGGTGTTCAGGGTCGCTCTCTCACAGCAGCCCCCGCCTCAGCAGACACCGAAGAACATCACGGCTGCAAAGCCACAGGTTCCCGGTGTGGCTCCTGCCAATGGTGCAAACGGGGCGAGCAGTTCCGGTGACGAAGGTGCTCGTAGGCGTGCTTCGGCTGTCGCAGGGCAAAAGTCTGTGATGGCCGGTGTTGAGCGCGGTCACGGTGCGGAGAGACTGGACGTTCCGACGCATACGCCGGACGGGCGCAAGCTTACCCGACAGGAGCGTCGTAAGTTGGAACGGGCTGCTCAGAAGCGGGCAAAGAGCCAGCGGTAAGTGCGGCGGTCAGTAAGAATTTTCCGACGGGCGAGTTTGTCATTCTGAACTTGATTCGCCCTGTTGACATCATCAGATCATCGGCGCGCGGTTGCCACCCATCCTCCCTCCCTGCGAGGGAGGGAGAACTAAGATGGCACAACCACCTTTTCGTCAGGCATCAACCTTTGCCGTGCCAGAAAACGCCGCAGGCGGCAAACGCGGCTCGCCGCCGCCGCACGCGGCTGGTGGCATCGGTAAACTCACCTGATACATGACCACCACTCGAAAACTCCAGAACAGCGACTTCGCACAGGTATTCGCTGACATTGCAACATTGCTGAAGGCCCGCGGTGACTCGGTTTTCAAGACGCGTGCGTACTCCCGCGCTGCAGATGCTATCGGCAATCTACAGTTCGATCTCGCTGAAGTGGATGAAGCGAAACTTCGGTCCATCCCCGGTTTCGGTGACGCAATCGTCTCCAAAGTGCAAGAGCTTGCTGAGACCGGCAGCCTCAACTATTTCGACAAGCTGAAGGCCGAGATGCCATCCGGAATTCTTGAGATTACGCAGGTGCCTGGCATCGGTCCGAAGACCGCAATGAACGCCGCTGTTCAACTTGGAATCGACTCTCGTGAGGCGCTTGAGGCGTCGATCGAATCGGGCGAGTTTGAGTCGCTACCGCGCATCAGCAAGAAGGTTGCGCAGAATATCCTGCGTCATCTGAAGAGCCGCATCAGCCAAGGTGATCGGATTCCAATCGGCGACGTGCTGCCCGAGGCCGAGAGGGTGATGCAGGCGCTACAAGAAGCTGTGCCAGAGATTCGTAACCTGACCTACGCAGGCTCGCTGAGACGCCATCGCGAGACCATTGGCGATGTCGACATGCTTTGCTCCGCTGACGACCCTGAAGCGATGATGGAGGCGTTCACGTCACTACCCGCCGTCCGTGACGTTATGAGCAAAGGGCAGACGAAGTCGATGGTCGTCATGGACTCGGGATTGCAGTTTGACTTGCGAGTTGTAGCCGATGATGCGTTCGCTGCAACTCTGCTCTATTTCACCGGCAGCAAAGAGCACGGCATCAGGCTCCGTGACCGTGCCAATAAGCGCGGCCTCTCGCTCAACGAGTACGGTGCGAAGAGCATCGAAACAGACGAGATCGAAGAGTTTTCCAGTGAAGAGGCGATCTACCAGCGACTAGATCTGCCGTACATTCCACCGGAGATTCGTGAAGACTCAGGTGAGATCTATGCAGCGGAGCACGACGAACTGCCTCAACTTATAACGGTCGAGGATGTACGCGGCGACCTACACTCCCATACCGACTGGACCGACGGGCGTTTCCCGATGGAAGAGATGGTCGAAGCTGCCAAAGAGGCGGGTTTCGAGTACCTGGCGATCACAGACCACTCGAAGTCGGCGGTAGTGGCGAGTGGCCTTTCGGTGGAAAGGCTGGTTGAGCACAACGAAACGGTTCGGGCCCTGGACAAAGAGGTCAAAGGAATCCACCTGCTAACCGGTTCAGAGATGGACATCCTTACGGACGGCTCGATGGACTACCCGGACGATGCACTGGACGAGCTGGATGTGGTGCTCGGGTCCATCCATTCGTCAATGGACCAGGACCGCAAGACTATGACAGCGCGCATCATCACCGCTATGGAGAACGAGAACCTGGACATCGTCGCCCACCTCACGACGCGGCTCATCGGCAAGCGTGCTCCGGTTGACCTGGACTTTGATGCTATCTGCAGAGCGGCCGTAGACACCGGAACATTGCTCGAGATCAACGCCTCAACGCACAGGCTCGATCTGAAGGACACGCACATCCGAAGAGCGATTGATCTTGGTGTTTTGTTCTCTATCGGCACTGACTCGCATCGAATACATCAGTTCGCCGATGTCCACTATGGTGTAGGAATGGCGAGGCGTGGCTGGTGTACATCAGGCAGGGTTGTCAATACGCTTCCTTACACAGCTTTCATAAAGTTCATCTCCACGCCAAAAGCAGACCGGTATGCTTTCATAGAGAACTATGACCACAAGCCCTGAAAATATCGACGAAGCGTTGGCCGCCGAAGTGCAGGCCGACGGACCTGTGGACATCACGCGTGCTTCACGCCCCGCCGCCGAACTGATCGTCGAGCTGGAGATCAACCTGATTGCGCGGCCGGACGAATGGAAACTGCTGATCCTCGAAACGGTGGGGCAATGGCCTGAGTCTTCCGAGGTGATTGACGATAGTCATTTTCAGTACCTGATTGGCGGCGAGGCATTCGACTGGCGACTGCTTGCTCGCCGCATCCTGAATAGCGTTGAGAACAGTCCCGACCTCGACGAATGGCAGTCGTGGCTGGACACACCTGACCTCTTTGGCGGGTTCGGTGAGCCAGAGTTCATGCGGATCCTGGGTGTCGACAAATCACGCGCCAGCCTCAGCTTTTTTTACGGCGTGACGGTTGAGCAGGGCCTGATTGTCGCTGCGCGCGAAGAGATCGCTAAGCGCAGAGTCGCAAGCGGCAGGGCGCCGTCAGATGACCGTTGCGACGATGTTTACTACCGCCTGTACGGAAATGACCGTGCGGGGCTGTGGGATGAATACTGCTCAGAGACGGGGCTGGCAGAGACTACCGGTTCGGACCTGAACCCGCCGGCGCACTCGCTGGGACAGGGTGACAGCTTCACCTACTGGCTCTTCAAGCGCCGCATGGAGCGTCTCGATCCTGCACGCGTCGCAAGTGACACCCGCAAGGGCCTGGCGCAGCTGGAGAAGATGCTGCGCTCCCACGAAAAGCGAAATCGCATGCTGAGGCAAGCGCAGCTAGCGTAAGTCGGCGGCAAGCCGCTTTTTCCGGTGAGTCACAGGTAGCCGTGCGATAGAGAAGTGGCCGTGTATTCCTTCGTCCTGAGCCAGAGTGAAGGACCTGGTGATGTGGGGCAAACTCATTGGCAAGACTTGTTACCGCCGCGACATTTCGTCAGAGGCGCACTTGTCATTCTGAACTTGATTCAGAATCTCTCAAATAAGCATCTTGCATATTTAGAACAAAGACTAACCGAACTCGGCTTCGGCAGCGTTGACGATTTCTTCGACACGAAGACCGATGCCCCTAAGTATTTGGAAGACTGCTTTCCCGCCTATGTATCCCGTTCGCTGGTGGAAATGTACATGGAGTTCGATTCGATCTGGCACGTTCATTTCTTGGTAGGAAGCAGTAACGGCCCGACTCGAAAAACCTACATCATTGACAACAGGAATCGTGAACACTGCTTGACGGCGCGGCCCTATGAACCGCCGTTGCGTGTAGAAGCCCCATCTCCCATCGACAGGAACGAAAGCCGTGTTCGCAATACGAAATTCGGGCATAAATCTGAGCCTGCGATGCTTATCCGTATTGCTCAGATAGGCAAGTACCCAGAGCAGGTTCTGACGGATGGGTCGGTCGCGATAAGGCTGATACCGCTTCACAAATGCCCGCTCGTCAGTTCCAAGAATTTTGGCAACCCTCCTACCCTTGAATACCGTATTGGTGGGAGCAAGAGGAAAATCGATGAAGCGCCTTTCTTTGCGGCTCATGCCGCTAATCAAGCCCAATTCGTAGGCAACGTAGTCGAGAGCTGCTCTGTAGTTTTGGACGCAATCACCGACGATCAAAGCCAGCGACGCAGGGATTGGCTCGACCATATCGACGCGCCAGATTGGGGCATTGCCATCGCGATCCTCCGTAACGCGACAGGCATCACTATCGACAAATTCTTGCAGGACAGTTTTGTATCTGTCCAGATGTTTATAGCCCCAGCAAAGTTTGGCTTTCGCCCCGGCGAATCTGTTCGGCATCGTGACGGGATGATACCGCGCTCACCTGCATCGCAATCAGGGACAGGTAGCAATGGGCAGTAACCTTGTGAATCCCACGCGTGCGAACGTAGTTCAAGGCGTACTGGCCCTTGAGCCGTCCAAACACACGTTCAACCGCTCCACGTTGTGCGTAGAGAGCCTTCCACTGTGGAGTTGCCTCAAGCCATGCGGCCTTCGCGTGCCTGCGCCTGTGAGCCTTGTTCGTCTTAATGATCGGTTGTCCGCCGTAGAACTTCTTAATGGTGCGGTCAATCTTCGGAGAGTTGTAGGCAGGGTCGCAGATCACGTAGTCAGGGCTGAACCTGTTGTACGCCACTTTGATCTGTCCCATGACGTTCGTTGCCCGCTGAGAATCGTGGACGTTTCCAGCAGAGATATTCGCCCCCATCGGCAGTTCAGTCTCGCAGTCAACCGCAAGGTGCAGCTTCCATCCGAACGTGTACTCACGGACACCCTGCGTTCCTTGCTTAACCGCCCATCCTGCATCAGCGTCGGTGCGCTTGGCCTTCGCTCCGTTCGCCCAACCCTTAATAACGGAACCGTCGATTGCGACGCGCTTGCCAAAGCCCGGAATTGTTTCGTAGCAACGTCGTACAAGTTGACGGGAGATATCTTTCAGCTTCGCCAGCGTGTACCTGTCCGCTGCAATGCGGTTTACAAAACGGGAGAGCGTGGCCTCATGCGGCAGGTTCGGCCACTCAAGACCAATAGCCTCACAGATGAACGGGTTGTCCTGCAACTGCCGCAAAAGTTCCGCAGTGGAGCGAAGGTTCAATACGTAGCGAGTAAGCACGCATCGCCACAGGATTTCGACCGGCCACCCTTTTGGACCGCGCCGAGTCGGGCCTTCGATACGTGCGAGCAGTTCAGAGTCAGGAAGGGAGTCAAATACCGCCCTAAGACGATCAACAATCGGTGGTTTCGGTACGCGTCGCGTACCATATGTGTAGACCAAGGGAAGGATGCCTCTTTCCAGTGGTTTAGGGAGTCGTGGGTGTTAGTAGCACCCGCGGCTCCTGTTTATTTTAGTGCGCTAATTATACTAATTTGCGCGTGAATACGGTGTTAATAATGTCACAGCAAATAACGAAACCAATTGAAATCGGAAATGTTACTGTTCATCCGTCAAGTCGGGACAAAGGGGCATGGTGTATCCAATCTGTTGGCGCAGATCACTTTCACCTCGTTAGATTCTATGGTGATGAGGCCAAGCGCAGGGCTATTGAATACGCTGAATGGATTAACGATAACCAGAAATTGAAACAGTGATCTCGTCGAGTCCTACTTGATCTTCATGCGTAGGCTGTCCAGAATCAAAATCTGTATTACTGATCTGTAAATCTCGCAAATCGTCAATGTTAAAATATCGCCACCAACCGCCTTCGGGCAGGCATGATTCACTATCCCCTCCAGATTGCCAGCCGTGTACCCGACTGATCCCCTTGAAGTATCCAACAGCATGGGGGCTGAACACACGGAAATATCCGCGGTATGTTCCGGTTACTGGCGAAAGCGTGCGGACTGCTTGAATGAGAACTTCACGATTAGTCAAGACAAAGCCTCCCTTGACGGCAACCGAGGGAGG
>JAJCYX010000279.1 GCA_029262715.1 Chloroflexota bacterium | reverse complement strand
ACTGAAAGTCGAAGCCCCATCTACTGCGTCGGTTGACCCAAGCGGCCCCCTTGAGAACCTCGTTATCGTCGCCCACAGCGACCCCGAAGCTCTCGCCGAACTCACCGCAGTCGCCGGACTAATCGGGTTTGAGATTGCAACAGCGTCGACTGGCCGAGAGGCGATAGAGATCCTCGCAGTCAGGCGGCCAAAGCTGCTACTCATTAGCAACGCGCTGTCAGATATGAACGGTCTTGGTGTCGTGAAAGCCGTCTCAAACCATCCTCTCGGCGAGTTGATGGGCACGGTGCTGGCACTTGACCGTCGATCACCGGAAATTGCTCGACGCGCACGGTATATGGGAGTTCAGGAGTCGATCTTTCGCCCCTGGGGCGACGGTCGGCTCGATCTCGCCATGCGCTCCGCGCTTGCTGCAACACGAGTAGCGCGTTCCCGACTAGAAGCGGCCTGATACCAGGCTGATCACTGAACCGGCGAGAACTCTGCGGCATGCATAAGCATGTTCTCCATTGTCAGCGGTGAAACACCTGCTTGCGGAGGCCAGCCGATGGACGCAAACTTCTTGCGGGCTTCGGTACGAGCTTCGTAGCTTTCGTACGACCACATGTGCATCCACTTATTGAGTCCGCCGATATCCGAGTACCAGATTCCGACAGGTTGTGAAAGCTCAATCCGCGGCCCGATCTTCGGTCCCCAGGCGTCTATCACCTTCGGGATGGCGTTCGGCGGATAGGTGTAAGAACGCAACTCGAAAAGCGGGCCGATGTTTCGTTTAATTTCCAGCTTTGGCAGGAACGGCGCGAGCATGCAGATGTCGGACTGCTGTTTGACCATGACGGACGAATTGTCAGGGGGCCAGATTCCATCTTTGACGACCTGCTCCCTGATCTCGGTACGCTGATTCAGGTCTTCGTACTGCCAGATGTGCATCACGCGGTTCAGCGGCCCGACCTCTGTGTAGAAAAATCCGACCAGCGGTGAATACTCGATTCGCTTGTCGATCAACGCTGCGGTCTTCTCAAGAAATTCCGGTGTTCCACCGGCAATAAGGTCATATGTCCGTATCTCGTGAATCATCAATTTTCTCCGGAGTGGCAGGTCAAGCAGGCTGAATTCTCAGTTTGTGTACAGGGCGACATTCACGCTAGATCTTGCATCCGACACTACAGAACCAAAGCGAATCAGCGCGACACCGAAACCTTACATGGCTAAGGGCGTGGAAATGAGCGGGACAGCGGGCGAGCTGGTGAAGTTGATATCAGTTCAGCTTGGAGATGGCCTAATAGTACGGTAGGCTCTCGGTATCAACCCAACCCAATGGGGAACCGAGTTACACCACTCGGCTAGTCGGTAAAGCGGATACGAAGTTGGTCTACTTAAGTGGTAGTCCCGCCCCGTAGCTCAGTGGTTATAACAGTCGGCTCATAACCGACCTGTCGCAGGTTCGAACCCTGCCGGGCCCACCAATTCCGCTTTTCTCAGTTCAGATTGCTGTTTTCAACCCTCCAACTCCCAAGGAGGGAACATCATGTTTGTCGGTTACTCAGCAGTCGGTTGGTCGGAGAATCTTGATGCCTTCGCACTCTCGTTGAAGGTCGAAGGTCTGAGGCCTCACACGATTTCTTGCTACGTCCGGGATGTGCAGCGGATAGGCGAGTCTGTCGGCTGGATTCCCCCCGCTAAGGTCACAGCGAAGCACGTCCGAGAACACGTAGATGCACTGGGTAAGCAAGTTTCAGCCAAGACGGTGCACGAGGCGCAGCTAGGTATCCGTCGTTTCTTCAAGTTCCTCGTAGCTGAGCGAGAGATACGCCGTGATCCGTCCCGGCAAGTGAAGCTGACAAAATTCAGGGTGGCGCCTCAACCGACCTACGCTAATGATGATCTGAAGAAGCTGTTGGCAGCGTGCGATCAGTCAGCGGGGGGAGTGAGAGATAAAGCGATAATCACAGTGCTTTTCGACACCGGCGTGCGTGTGGGTGAGTTGATCTCGATGAAACAGCCAGACTTCGAGCGCAAGCAGGTCAACGTGGATGGAAAGACTGGCGTTAGGGTTGTACCCCTCGGTGACGCATCTCAGCTGGCCGTACAGAGGTACTTACGGCGGTGGAACATAAACTTCGGGCCGCTGTGGCATGGCATCCGAGGGCCGATGACTGAGTCTGGAGTGCTTCAGATCGTCAAACGGCTGTGTAGACGTGCTGGAGTGACGTTCAAGGGTGTGCATGCATTTAGACGTGCAGCAGCAGCTCAGATGAAACGGCTAGGGATGAATGACTCCGACATTCTGGAGGTTATGGGTTGGAAGGATGTGACTATGCTTAGGCGATACACAGCGGCAGTGGCATCGGAGCGGGCACAAGCTGCACACGTGAGATACTCACCCGCAGATCGTCTTTCTTAGGCAGGCTGAGGGGAGCAAAGATTGAACAACTATGTTTCGACCCTTTCCAGCGCTTTTGATGAGTTTTTCACAGAGTTGAAGCGAGCTCTCGACGGCGTCAATGATGAAGAGGCGTACACCCAACCGTCACCAGCCTCAAATCCCATTGGTTGGCTGGTCTGGCACATGGCCCGTGTAGAAGATCACTGGATCAACGGTATGTTTTGTGGTATTGAGCATCAATGGACACGAGGGGGATGGGACAAGAGATTCGGAATGCCTTCCGAGGGGAATGGAGCCAGGCAGTCCATTGAACAGGTGATGGCCATGCCACATATCAGGCTTTCCGATCTCGTCGCCTACTATGATGCCGTGCGTGCTGAGACTTCGAGGGTCATACGGTCGTTAACTGACGAACAACTGGCCAAGACGATCGAACATCCCCGTAAGGGTACGATCACTGGCTCGTGGATCGTCGGGCATGTCATCGTCGAAGAAAGCCAGCACACGGGACAAGTTGCGATGGTTCGTGGAATCCTGCACGGGTTCGACAGGTAGGCTGAACTGAGAAACGAGAGATTGGTGGGCCCGGCAGGGATCGAACCTGCGACAGGTCGGTTATGAGCCGACTGCTCTAACCACTGAGCTACGGGCCCG
>JAJCYX010000278.1 GCA_029262715.1 Chloroflexota bacterium | reverse complement strand
GCCAGCCTCGAGATCGCCTGGAGCAGAGTGATCTTCGAAGATCGCACTATCGCCGGTAACGTCGTGATGCCCTTCATTACCAGTGAGCGCGAAGGGCTTGATGTGAATACCGAGTACGATTGGGCACTCATTGAGATGATGGTGGAACGAGGCGACGTCAAACTACCAGAGGTAAACGTCGAACCCTATCCAAGATGACTGTTCGGTCATAGACAGCTGTGTAGTCCGCTACAACTCACTCAGTAGCTGATCAAGCCGCTCCGCAATTCTGTCACTCGCCAGCCAGTCCGACATGATCCCGGCGAACTCTTCTCTTATTCGACGTTCCATCAGCTCTCTACCGCTCCGCCCTTCGCCACTTCCGCATGCTGACGACCTCTCTTGAAGGATCAAGCGTCGACCCCACTGCCGTGTACGAAACTTCGACTATGGTCATGATCCGCTATTGAACTAGTCGATTTCCTGCTATTGTCTGCGGACTTTCAATCTGCCAATAGAGATGCAGTTGTGTAACGGAGGACAGTCATGCGGAAGTACGCGTTTGTATTCATAGCAGTAGCGTTCATTGTTGCCACCACGCTCACAGTCACGGGCGGTACATTTGCACAGGTCGGCGGCGGAACTGGGTCATCACCCAACTTGTTGGCTCACTGGACATTTGAGGCCGGATTAGCCACCGAAATAACTGGTGATGTGACTGGTAACGGTAACTTCGGTCTTGTCGTCGGGCCGATCTCGACCGCCGGGAAGATAGATGATGCCTTCGACTTCGACGGAGTCGATGACTACATCAACGCTGGCCCAATCATTAATTACCCAACCGACGGTGTGTCGCTGACCGCCTGGGTAAACGCTGACGTTCTGGCCAACTGCGGAGCCTCCGACTGCCGTATTGCGTCTAAGGCGACCGGAACGGCTGAACAGGCTCACGACCTCATGCTCAGCACTATTAAAAGTGGTGGTGGTGTGAAGTTGCGTTTCAGGCTGAAAGCCGGAGGCAGAACGACAACTCTCATTTCATCAACCAACCTGATCAACGGCCATTGGATACATGTGGCAGGTACCTACGACGGGTCCGACATGCGGATCTACGTGGATGGCAATGAGGCCGGTAGCACAGAAAAGGCTGGCACTATCGACTCTGCTCCTTCCGTTCCATTCTGGATCGGCGGGAATCCGGATAGCCCAACGAGTAAGCCGTGGGACGGAAAAATTGACGATGTGCGGATATATGACGGCGCATTGAGCCTGGCAGTCATTCAAGAACTGTCGCAATCAACGCCTTCGGTTCCACCGCCAGATCCTTCGTTGGTGAGTCAGGGTTCGCTCATGAGTGGGTTTGTCGGTCTTCAACCTTCCGCAGACACGGCATCGCCGCAGTGGTTCAGCCCAGTCGGCCAGGGACACAGAGGGGCGAGTGTTGCTCCAGCTCCTCCAGCCCGGGTTGAGACTCTCTCCCCCGGACTGGACGGTATAGGGCGTGCATTATCGATGCGTTCGCTCACGCCAAACACCGGGAGCGTGCCTTGGAAATTCACGTTGTTTGTGGATGGGATTGCGACCCCTTTGGTCTGTTCAATTCCGGTTGGAGCAACTGAATGCAGTTCCGGAGCGACAGTTGCTGTGATTCCAGCGGGCTCTTTGATTGCGTTCGAATTTGATCACGCAGAGCAGCTACCGACTGAGACAACGGTCGCGTTCGGGTGGGTGTGGAGCGAGTCTAACGACGTAGGCGCGGGGTTCTGCTTCGCTCATGACGGTGTAGTACTAGTCCAATATGGAAACGGAGACGTGACGTGCGATTCTGGTAGTAGAGGAGCTGGCAATACGGCTATCGCCTTCGGAACTGGGGCGAGTACCTCAGTTGAACCATTCAACTCGTCCATAACGAACACAACTCTGGTTGCGATAGGACCTGATGCCCTCTCTCGGGCTATTGGTGGTGATCAAAACATCGCGGTCGCGATCGGCGAAGGTGCGGAGGCGGAGCCAGGGGGTGGTAGTGAGAACACCCTTGTGTCTATCGGATTTGGTGCGTTCACGGCATCGGGTGACGACGGTGGTGACGACACAATCGGAAACATTGCAGTTTCTGTTGGTACCGATTCGGAGGCAGAAGCCACTGGCGGAGAAAACAATACAGCTATTGCCGTTGGCAACGAGCACTTCGTCTTTGCCCATGGCGAAAATAACACTTCGGTAGCGGTAGGGAGCGGGAACCTACTGGGTACAAGTGGAGGGAACAATACAGCGGTTGGGATAAGCAATGATGTCAACGTCCAGGCGAGAGTCGGCGAGAACAATATCGCAATATCTACGGGTGATTGTGACGCAGATGCATCAGGCGGGAATGTCACCGATATTTGCCCGTAAGAAGGCGAAGTGCCACTCACTTGGCTGTCTCGTTTAGGATGAGTTCCTTGATGACACGCGGCAGTCGACAGATGAGGGCAGGCAGATTGACGTAAGCGTCGGCTAGAACGTTGACTAAAACTTGTAAAGCCGTGTCCTACAAAACCGAGTGATGGCCGTTGCCAGTTCGATCGAATTGTCAACTCAGTAACTACTCGTCAGAAGGTGAATCATGCCGGATAAAATACGCCTTGGAATCATCGGCGCCAGCCCGACAGTCGGCTGGGCGCACCGAGCCCATCTCCCTGCCGTACCTGAATCCGCCGAATTCGAATTGACCGCTGCCTGCACAACTCGCATGGAGACGGCTACGGAATCCGCACGGCAGTACGGGGCAAAGATGGCGTTCGACGACTATCACAAGATGCTGGAACACCCCGATATCGATGCGGTTGCGGTGGTGTTGCGCGTCCCTGCCCACTACGAAATTACTAAAGACGCCATCAACGCTGGCAAACACATCTTCACCGAGTGGCCGCTTGGCCGAACGACCGGAGAGGCGCGGGAACTTGCCGCCCTGGCGCGAGAAAAAGGCGTGCGTACGATTGTTGGACTCCAGTCACGCGCCGCTCCAGCTGTGATGCACATGAAAGAGCTTGTCGAATCTGGCTATGTTGGCGAAATCCTGTCTTGCTCACTGCGACAGCTTGGCTCCGGTGTTCTCACGCGGGATTCCGGTCGGACCTGGCAGCGAGAGGTTGAGCTGGGAGCAAACACGCTGACCATCTCGGCAGGTCACGCAATCGATGCACTGCGCTTCGTGGTCGGTGACTTCGCACGCGTGTCGGCCAAAATCACGACCCAGGTTCCGCAGTGGCACGAGACCGATACTGACGTCATGGTGGACGTTACATCGCCGGACAACATCCTCGTAAATGGCATGCTCGAAAACGGTGCAATCGCATCAGTTCATGTCGCAAGCATCCCGTGGGCTGGCAACGGCCTCACCATGGAGATCTTCGGCCGCAACGGAACGCTCAAGGCAACATCCGCAGGCTCCACGAACGTCGGCTCCGTGAAGTTGGAAGGCGCACAGGGAAGTAACGACCTGAAAGAGATCGAAATCCCGGCACGCCACACGTACGTGAGCGAAGAGATGCCGAAGGGCCCGCCGTTCAATGTCGGGCAGATGTATGACCAGTTCGGCAAGGGCATTCGGGGTGATGAAGGCAATTACCCGGACTTCGACACCGCAGTCGAACTGCACGAACTTATCGACGCTCTACGCCTGTCTTCCGACGAAGGCCGGGAGGTTGATGTAAGCACGAACTAATTGGCGAGACTACCCTCATCCTTCGCACCTCCCAACCTGAGCGAAGGGAATGCGGCATGATGTCCTTTGAATCAAGCTCATCCCATATGCAAGAACAGCTGGGTGCTGAAAGGTCTGCGGCTTCAGGCTGCTGACTCGTTACCCGGAGAGGAACCGTCGTGAAAGTCCTGTTTATTGGCGGCACCGGCAAGATCAGCTCGGCATGCACACCGCTGGCAGTCGAGCGCGGGTTCGATGTGTACCTCCTGAACCGCGGGCAGACCGACCGGCCAGTACCCGCGGGCGTGAAGATTCTCAACGGCGATATCCGGGACAAGAACTCGGCGCGGGCAGCGCTGGCGGATCACAATTTTGATGTGGTAGTCGACTGGATAGCGTTTACCGCAGACCACATCGAGACCGACCTCGAACTGTTTCGCGGTCGCACCAGCCAGTACATCTTCATCAGCTCTGCATCGGCATACCAGTCGCCACCGGTCAATCTACCCGTGACCGAATCGACACCGCTCGCCAACCCGTACTGGCAATATTCACGAGACAAGATTGCCTGCGAAGAGCGGCTGATGCGCGCATATAGAGAAGAGAAGTTCCCGATGACCGTCGTGCGGCCATCGCACACGTATGACAAGACGATGCTGCCGTTCCAGGGCGGCTGGTCAGTTGTAGACCGCATGCGCAGAGGCGAGAAAATCCTGGTGCACGGAGACGGTTCTTCACTCTGGGTCTACACGCACCACACCGACTTTGCGAAGGGTTTTGTTGGGCTGATGGGGAACAGTCGCGCAATTGGCGAAGCGTTTCACATCACGTCGGACGAGCTGCTCACGTGGAATCAGCTTCACGAAATCACAGCGCGTGCCGCAGGTGCTCCGGAACCACAGTTTGTTCACGTCCCGTCTGACCTCATCAACGCGTTCGACCCTGCATGGGGTGCAGGGCTTCTCGGTGACAAAGCCGCCAGTATGGTTTTCGACAACACCAAGATCAAGCGAGTCTCGCCTGAGTTCAGGTGTACGACACCGTATGAGCGTGGCGCTCGGGAGATAGTCGGCTGGTACGACGCCGATCCCGCCCGGCAAGTGGTCGATGCAGAGTTCAATAGCCTGACCGACCGCATAATCTCCGCATACGAGCGTGCATGGGAAGGCCTTTAGCTCGCTACCTGGTCAAGCGTGATTTCACGTGATTGCGGACTGCGGGTGTAGGCTGCTGGTGTGGCAACAGACGTACCGGTTAACCCGGATCAGACAAGACAAACAGAGCAAGCGGCTCCGACGCTTGGTCCCATAAAGCTGCCCGCGGCTTTTCGCTCGCTCAGTAATCGCGGCTTCCGCTACATGTGGTTCGGCCAGCTTGGTGCTGCCACCGCAATGCACGCTGACCTCGTCGCGCGCGGCGTGCTTGTCTGGCAACTCACGGGGTCGTCCACAGCGGTAGGCGGAGTCCTGGGCGCTCGTGCCATCCCCATGCTGACGGTCGGCCTTTTCGGTGGAGTCGCCGCAGATCGTTTCGACCGCAAGAAACTGCTGGTCATCATTCAGTCATGGAGCATGCTGATGCACGCCGTCATGGCTGCCCTCATCCTGACCGATGTGGTCCAGTTGTGGCACGTGTTCGCAATCGCCGTCGGTCTCGGCGCAAGCATGGCGCTGAATCAGCCGGTGCGCACAACCATCATTCCGAACCTTGTTCAACGTGACCAGTTAACCAATGCGCTCACACTCAACTCCATAGCGATCAACAGCACCCGCCTTATCGGCCCCGCGATCATTGCGTTCGTCATCTCGGTATCGAATACCGGTTCGGCCTACGTTCTCTCGGCTGCGGCGTACATGCTGGTGATCTGGCTCACGACCCGAATCGAAATGCCTGACATGAAGGTGAGCCGGCAGAGCGGAAACCCGGTTAGCCAGTTGGTGGAAGGGTTCAAGTTCATCGCAGGTAACCGGCAGGTGCTGTCGCTAGTGCTGCTTGGACTTGGACCGCTTGCGATCGGCTTCGCATACCAGTCGCTCCTTCCCCAACTGGTCGACGAACTGGGACACGACACCAGCATGATCGGCTACATCATGTCGGTCGGTGCAATTGGAGGACTGACCGGGGGATTGATGATCGCATCGAAGCGAGATATTAAGTTCAAGGGAAGACTGTTGCTGTTATCAGGCGTTGCCTATGGAGCAGCACTGTTGGGGTTTGCAGGAGCTGCCGAGTTCGGTCTGCTGCTGCTCGTCTTCCCTCTCATCGTCGTAGTCGGTGTTTCACAGACGGCGTTTCGTGCGATGAACACGACACTCTTGATGGAGAGCACACCGGACAAGTTCCGAGGACGAGTGATCGCTGCGACACTTCTCGACACTGGAATGATGCCAGTCGCAGCGCTTGGGGCTGGGTTCTTTGCAGATGAATGGGGCGTGTGGTCAGGATTCGTCGTGTTGAG